>JACQAM010000010.1 GCA_016194975.1 Bacteroidota bacterium | reverse complement strand
TCTCGAAGGGAAAAGTTAATTGTTCTATTCGAAAGAAAATCTTGAGGTGAGAGTGTTCAAGAAACCATCACCAGTTTTTAATGAGGTGTTTCATTATCACCAGTTTTTAAACTGGTGTTTTGGTATGAAGTTACGAAGACACTCATTTTAAAGGAGCAGGTAAATTAAAAGGACAAAATTTAATCGAAGAAATTTACCACGCGATGCCAGGTTCCAGCAAACTTGAAAGGGAAGTATATGAACAATATTTAGTCAATCCTGAAAAACTCTTCAATGCGTTGAAAACATTGGGAAAAACAATTTAAAGTGCTGTTTAATTCTGCCGTTTAGCAATGAAATTTGTCAAAAACACGGCAGAAAAATGATTGGAAAATCGCCTGATCGAACGCAAAAGGATTTGTTTCAACCTCTGTTGAGCGAGTTCATTAATCTCAGGCACGAGTTGGTTTTACTTTCTGAAAAAATCAACTGTAAAGAACTGGAAGATGAATTTTTCCCGCTTTATTCCACGACCGGAACACCATCGATTCCCCTTCGTACCAATAAACAACAGATAATCACAGTACCCAAGATCATCGCCGAATTTGCTAAAGTGAAAAAACGACTCCTTGATAAGTCTCCACTATTGAAAAACAAGTATTTGTACACAGTGACATCACTTTTTTTGACCTGAAACCGAAAAAATATGTCCATGAATTCTGATTTAAGATTTCTCATTTTTATACTGCAGAAATTCAATTCATTTCGAAGAATGCCCGCATTAAAAAATGAGCAAACAAAATCATATCATCCGAAAACTCATTATTGAAATAGGATTGCCAACGCATGAAGAAGCGTTCGGCATCCAGAACAAACTTATCGCTGAATACAAGCGGATCATCCTTGATATTATCGAAGAGATCCTGAACCGGTTGATCGGTGTAGATGAAGTGATTCAGTTAAGCAGGGTTGAGATCGATCTTGGTGAGATCCCTGTTGCGCACTTGAGTTATGATTTTCCAGCCAGGATCAAAGCAGAAATGGAACAGGCCCTATCGGTTCTTCTTTATGAAGTACGAAACGATATAACCGGAAATGCAAACGTGCAGATAGCCATTTCCGGGGAAGATAAAATAATTGTCGAGGCGCGTAGGCGCTTGCGCGCAGTATCGGAATTTGAAACACTGTTGTACTACCTCGAATTCGGAATTTTTCCATGGTCAGATGACAGAAAGAAAAAACCTTCCCTCCGGGAGATGATCGCGATCGCTCTTGAAAAATTTCCTGATCAATTGCGGTTGGCACTACAAAAGCTTGGCACGAAGGAACATGTTTTTCAACGGCTCGCACTTCAATTACAACCCGGCCAGTCAAATTATCTCGCCGCTATCCTTGGTTGCAGTTTCTCTTCTCAACTCTCCCCTTTGTCGGTGCAATTACAGAAACTGATCGTTGAATTATCGCGATCAGAAAAAATATGGGCCCTCAAAGGAAAAACTATTATCACTTCCGGCGAGGTTGAAATTCTCCTGAGGAAAGAAACCCTGATATATTTTTCTTCCCCAATGAGTCTTCTCTCCCATCCTTCTTCTTCAACAAATAAAAATCATCCAATCGTCAATTATCTTTTTTTCATACTGGAACGTGCTTTTGAAAAATATAAAATTTCACCAGGAGCAGAATTTACTGTTATCGCACAACAAATAAACAATCCTGAAATAAGTGCAGTGCTGAAAATTTTTGAAGTGCTACTGAAACGGAATAACACGGCAGATCATTACCCGGGAAACAGCAGCTTCCCCAAAAATGAAAAAAAAGAAGACCTCATTCTTGATATCATAAAAACAGAAGAGAAAGAATTATCCGAAGCGCCCGAAGTTGAAGATGACATTTACATCCATAATGCCGGCATGGTCATTCTTCATCCTTATCTCCCTTCTTTCTTCCGGAATCTGGGCATTGTAGAAGGAAAAGAATTTGTGAGCGAAGAAGCAAAACATAAAGCCGTGCACCTTCTTCAATGGCTTGTTTATGGCGAACAGAAAGTAAAAGAAACAGAGCTGACCGAACACGAACTTGTGCTGAATAAGATCTTCTGCGGAATGGAAATCGCGCAGCCGGTTCCGGTGAAAAGAGAACTGAATGAAAAAGAATGTAAAGAATCGGAAACTTTACTTGAATCCATTATTTCGAATTGGCCTGTACTTAAAAATACCTCCATTCACGGATTGCGAACTACTTTTCTTCAGAAAGAAGGCCGGCTTAAGCATGAAGAAAAACACTGGAGTCTTTTGATTCACCGCGATTCCGCCGTTGAGGTTCTCATCGATCGCCTTCCGTGGGGGATCGGTATCATTAAATTTCCCTGGAATAAAGAAACGATATACGTGCAATGGTAATTTCATTTAAAGAATAAAAATGTACAGTCACGATAACCGTTCCGGAGATCTCGCCGACATACACCGCGCAATGCGTGCGAAGGATGTGCAGCGAAAAAAAGAAAAAGGGCAGAAGAAGAGTGAAAGTGTACCTGTGAGTCATCCGGATGATCCATCGGAAAAGCAGGCGGAACATATTGCGCGTAAAGTAGTCGACGGTGGCGATGCGAAAATTCATCCCATGCCGCATGCAGCTTCACCGACTGTTCACGCCAATCACGAAGGAGAACACGTCTCTGCTTCTCACGAATTCACCGAGCAATTGCACGGCAGTAAAGGAAGCGGAAGTCCGTTGCCTGCTCATGTGCAGCGCGACATGGGAAGCAAGATGGGCGCCGACTTCAGCGATGTGAAAATTCACACGGGAAGTAACGCGCATGAGATGAGCGAGAGCATCAATGCACGCGCGTTCACACACGGACAGGATATTTATTTCAAGAATGGAAATTACGATCCGGCATCGGCACAGGGAAAAGAATTGCTCGCACACGAACTCGTACACACCCGGCAGCAGAAAGGTGCGGTGAACAGAAAAATTCAGCGGCAACCGAAAACGAAAGGAACATTGACCCTGAAGTTTAAACCGGGTTATCCTTACTATATGCCGGAGGATGAAACGTACCAGCATAAATTTGATTACAAAGACAGTTTCAAGGTTTCCTACAACGATCCGCAATATGGGAAAATTTATACCGACAGAAACCGTGTGCAGGTTGAGGATGCTTATGTAATGGACCTGAATCGCGACAATATTCCTGCGCAACCTTCGGGAGGAAAAGCGTTCGTGTACCGCCGCGTTATCACTGTTGATCTGAAAGACGGACGTTCTGTTCACATCGTCATGGATATGGTCAATATCCCTATGGACGATAAAGTGTCAATGGATTCAAAAGGATTGACGCGCTTCAAATACAGCATTACTGTTTACGGTGGACAAACAAAAGTTCTTCCGCGAGAAGGGCAGGGAGAACTCGGTGGTGTTTCCATTAATGATCTCATTACAAAAATGTCTACCACCGGAAACATTCCGCTCGAATTACTTCAGAACAGCCCGCTCAACCAGCATTACCTTCTCACCGCAAAACAATTTGCCGATGGGCTGACGGTTCCAGCAACTGCCACCACTACGCAAAGCGGACCCGTTACATGGGACAAGATGAGCCCGACACAGAAAAAGGCGAAGGCGCTCAGGGATATACTTGATAAAGTTTCTTTCAAAAATATTCTGATCAATGCCATCATCGCTATTATAGGTGTAGTGGTGCTCGCCATTATTGCAGTTCTCGTCGGATGGGAAATAGCGGCCATAGTTGCATTGATCGTTCTGGTTGCAGGATTCCTGATGGAATTTTTCAGTGCGAAAGATGACGAGGTGTAAGCTTCCCCAAAGTTCGGCCATTTGAAATTAGAGGGCAAATTAAAAAACCACTAATTTTAAACAGCTATGAGAAAATCAAAATTCACAGAAACACAAATCATTTCCATTCTTCATGAACAGGAGAAAGGGAAAAAAG
>JACQAM010000009.1 GCA_016194975.1 Bacteroidota bacterium | reverse complement strand
CTTTGGAACCCACACGATATGGTAATCACACTTGTAAACCACGTGAGATTGCTTCCGGTATTTGCTCATGCCCTAAATTTACGGCAAAGCCAACAGAACATTACCACCTGCAAAGCAGGTGGGTTTCCGAGTTAAACTAAAATTAATATGGAAATAACGATCAGATCAAGTGATTATCGATGGAATTTATCAGGAAAAAGTCTTTCCTGAAAACTTAAATTGTTAATGAAACCGGAATTATCATGAACCGCAGAAAATTTTTACGTAGCACTTCTCTTGCCGGACTCGCCGTTTCTTCATTGGGAACCGTTCCACTCGATGCAAAAAATAAAATTTCAGAAAATGGAATTTCCTCTTCCAATGCAAAAGATTTTGAATTGAACGAAAACACCATTGATGAGTTGCAGAAAAAAATGATCAGCGGTGATCATACTTCTCGTTCCATTGTAGAATTGTATCTGAAACGAATCGATGAGATTGATAAAAATGGAATTTTGCTCCATGCAATTATCGAACTCAATCCCGATGCGCTTTCCATTGCCGATGAACGCGACAAAGAACGCAAAGCAAATAAATTGCGCGGGCCTTTGCACGGAATTCCGGTTCTCATCAAAGACAACATCAACACCGGCGATAAAATGATGACCACGGCAGGAGCCCTCGCAATGGCTGGAAATATTGTTTCGAAAGATGCTTTCATCATCAAAAAACTCCGCGATGCGGGCGCAGTTCTCCTCGGAAAAACAAATCTCAGCGAGTGGGCGAATTTCCGTTCCACACATTCTTCCAGCGGATGGAGCAGCCGCGGCGGGCAAACAAAAAATCCATGCGTGCTCGATCGCAGCCCATGCGGATCAAGCTCCGGTTCGGCGGCAGCGGTTGCAGCAAATCTCTGCGCCGTTGCGATCGGAACAGAAACAGACGGTTCTGTTGTTGCTCCTTCTTCCTTTTGTGGAATTGTAGGAATGAAACCAACCGTTGGTTTATTGAGTCGCGGCGGAATTATTCCGATCTCAAAAACACAGGATACTGCCGGGCCAATGGCGAGAACCGTGAAAGATGCCGCAATTCTTCTGTCCGCACTCACCGGAGTGGATGACGAAGATGCGGTAACGAAGGAGAGTTATGCCATTGCAGTGAAAGATTACACGCAGTTTCTTAATGAAGATGGTTTGCGCGGAAAAAATATTGGAATTGAAAAATCTTTTCTCGAAGGAAATGAGGACATTGTTGCATTGTACAAAAAAGCTATTGATATTCTGAAAGCAAAAGGCGCAACAGTTGTAGAAGTTGATTTATTGAAAGCGGTAAATGAAAGTTCCGACGCAGAGTTGACCGTTCTGCAATACGAATTCAAAGACGGCCTCAATAAATATCTTTCTACCGCAAATGCAAAAGTAAAATCGCTCGCCGACGTTATTGAATTCAACAGGCAGAATGAACCGAAAGCGATGCCGTATTTCAAACAGGAAATTCTCGAGAGCAGCAATGCGAAAGGCGGACTCGATAGCAAAGAATATATTGATGCACTTGCAAGATCGAAAAGTACGCGGAAAATGATCGATGATATTATTTCCCTGAATAAATTGCACGCCATTTGCGGAACCAGCATTGGGCTTCCGAATTGCATCGATCTTGTGAATGGTGATTACGATACCGGATTTTATTTCTGCCCGCCCGCCGCGCGCGCTGGTTACCCGCACATCACCGTGCCCATGGGGAAAGTGCATCATTTACCAATAGGATTTTCTTTTATCGCCGGCGCTTATTCGGAAGGAATGCTTTTCAATCTCGCTTACTCATTTGAGCAGGCGACAAAAAAAAGGGAGTTACCTGAATTTTTGCCGACGCTGGATTTTGGAGGAAAGTGATTATTGAGATGAGGATATTCAAAAAAAATAAAGATCATCGTATCGCCTGTGATCGCACATTTTCTAATTCGCACATTTTCTCATTCACACATTTTCTTCTATCTTAGAAACAACATTTCCTTATGGCCGAAAAACTTTACGACTTCATTATTATTGGCGGAGGGCCTACCGGTTCGTCGGCTGCAATTTACCTTCGCTGGAAAGGATATTCCGTTCTTGTTCTTGAGCGTGAAAAATTCCCGCGCCAGCACGTAGGCGAATCGCTTCTTCCATTCTGTTATTCTCTTTTCAAAGAGCTCGGCGTTTTTGAAGAAATGAAAAAAAGATTTGTGCGCAAACCCGGGGCGCGTTTTGTGAACAGCAACGGAACGAAAAGTTCTACCTGGTGTTTCCGTAATATCATTCCCGATGAAAGTTATCTTTCCTTTCACGTGGTACGTGCCGATTTCGACAAGATGCTGCTCGATCACGCACGCACACATGGCGCGAAAGTGCGCGAAGAAACAAAAGTGGAAAGCGTTGATCTTGATCGCAGCGACGATATGGTGGAAGTGAAAGCAAGTTGTGCTGAAACACAACTCACCTTCCGATGTAAATTCCTGATCGATGCCACCGGGCAGGATACTTTTCTTGCGCGGCGCCTCGGGGACAAAAAAGCATACAAGGAACTCGACCGCATTGCTTTTCTCACGCACTGGAAAGGCGCGAAGTACGTGCAGGGCATCGATGTGGGATTGTTGCAGATCTGTTATCTCGATCAGCGGAAGAGCGGGTGGTTCGGCATTCAGCCCGTGGGAAAAGACCGCATCAGTGTGGGACTCATAATTGACAGAAAATACCTGAAAGAACAGAAAGCGAAATTCAAAGCGCTCGGAAATGAAGAGGACTGGCAAATGCAATTCTACCTGCAGGAAGTGCGGGAATGTGCTTTTACCAATGACATTCTTGAAAATGCTTCCATTGCACAACCGCTCATTGCTGTTTCCGATTTTTCTTATTATGCAGAAAAAACTTTCGGCCACAATTTTGCGATGCTCGGCGATGCAGGAAAATTTCTCGATCCCATTTTTGCTTCCGGCGTTTATCTCGGCATGAACAGTTCAAAATTATTTGCCGAAGCGCTCGATGTGCTGATGAAAGAAGGAAAAGAAAAAGGAATGATCGCGATGACGGAAAAGAAAAAACACATTGACGGAGCGTATGATCTCGTGGAAAAATTTGTGAATATATTTTATGATCCCGAATCATTTAACCTTGCCAACCTCAGTTCCACTTCCGAATCGAATTACAAAGGATATGAAACCGCTTTCTCGCTCGTACACTATTTGCTTGCCGGAGATTTTTTCAATCGCTATGAAGAGTACAGCGAATTCCTCGATATGCTTCGCAATCCAAAACAATTTGCGCGATGGAAAAATCTTGTTGTCGATCGCCCCAATCTTCATGAGAAAACCTGCGGCGCCGACTGGAACCTGATCTTCGGTGAGATCGATGACAAGCTCGTGAAGAAAACAAGTATCAATAAGGAGATGGCGTAAGGTATTGGGTTGTTGAGGTAATTAAGGTATTGAGACATTGATTATCCGTTTTTAATTTGGATTTCAGACACCCTGACTGATCGCACCGATAATTATTAATAAACAACATCCAACACCTAATAACCCAATAACCATTACCTACCTTTAGACATGAAGAAATTTTTTCTCGCTCCATTAATTATTACCGGCGTTCTGCTCTCCTCCTGCTCGCATAACGGAAAATATATGGCGTATGTGAAAGTGAAAGGGAAATACGGTTACATCAATGAGAATGGCGATATGCTCATCGATGCGAAATATGAAAATGCATGGTCGTTCATTCGCGGATGTGCGGTGGTGAAAGAAAATGGAAAATATGGCCTCATCAACAAAGAAGGAAATTATATTGTGAAGAATGAATATGATTCCATGATCCCTTTCAGTTCTTCCTGCATCATCATCGAAAAAAATAAGGCATTCGGTTTCATGGAGAACGGTACAGGAAAAATTCTCATTACTCCTCAATACGAAAAAGTTTTTTACTACACCGATAATCTGTGCGTGGTACAGAAAGGAAAAGCGCTGGGAATTGTAAACAACAAAGGAAAATTAACTTGCCCCGTGGTCATGCAGGATTTCAAAGATATGATGGGCGCTGCAGGAAAATGTATTCAGAATGATACGACTGATGAGATGGCGATGCTCCTTTCCCTCATGCAGGGCGGACAGGATGTGAAAGAGGGACTCATCAACAGGAATGGCGAAGTTATTATTCAACCGAAGTACGACGACATTTTTGATTATGATCTCAGCAATGGATTTTATTATCCTTTCCTGCGCAATGCAGATTCCACTTCAGATACCCTTCCTCATCTCGATGATGAACCTGCAGTAATTCCCCCGGGAATTTATGGCATTGCCGATACTACAGGAAAAATAATTTCAGAACCTGCATTTGAAGAAATTCCTGTTTACGGCGATGGAATGTTCCGTGTAAAACAAAAAGGAAAATACGGATACATGGATGTCAAAGGGAAAATGATCATCGAACCGAAATATGATTACGCGGTAGCTTTCAATGAAGGGCTTGCAATTGTTTCGGTGGGCTCTCATTCGGGAAAACAAATCGTTCTTTACCAGAACACCGCTTCCATCATTGACAAAACAGGGAAAGTTCTTGTGGAAGATCTTGGCCCCGGTTCAGGTTTGTATCGTTTCAATTCCGGCCTTGCCCGATGCCGTTCGATGGACGGGCAATATGGTTTTCTTGATGTAACCGGAAAACGTGTGATACCGACAACGTTTGATGTGGCCGATGATTTCGATCGCGGGCGCGCAATCGTGAGTGAGAATGATAAGTACGGACTCATTGATACCAAAGGAAACTTCATTGTGCAGCCGCAGTTTGAATTTTTTTACGATCTCGGTGGCGGATATTACCAGACAAAAAATGAAGACGATCTCGCAGGCGTTGTTGATTCAACCGGGAAAGTAATTCTGCAACCCGTATTCACTGAAGTTTTTCATTTGCAGAAAAATTTTTTCACTGTAGAGAAAGACGAGCTGAACGGGTGCTATGATCTTTCCGGCAAAGAAATTTTTCCGCCAAAATCCACCCGCTCTGTTTATTTCATGAAAGGAACCTGCATCGTGGATAATGATGGAATTCCTTCACTCATCGATTCCACCGGGAAAAATCTTGTGCCGCCTGTTTACGACAGTATCGGCGTTTTTTATAATGGCTATGCATCGGTGCGGCTGAAAGGAAAATTCGGATTGATCGATTCCACCGGAAAAAAAATAATTGACACAAAGTATTCCGAAATACGGCCGTTCGTGAATGGTTACGCCGTTTTTTCTGACAATGGAAAATACGGTTATCTCGATACGAAGGGTGCAGTGGTTGTAGAAGCGAAATTCGAAGATGCCGCCGTGCTGGTAGATCCCGACCGGAAAGAATTCGAATAAATGAACGGCGGAAAAATGAAAAATTTTTTTTCGCACATTTCATCTTTCAGGAGAGGACCTGAATTACTGCTCGTTTTCATTGTTATTTTTTCTTTCCGCTATTCTTCGCAGCAGATCTGGAAACCCTTCCACGCACAGCAGGTAATAAGCGGAGATGCGATCGGGTATTATTCTTACCTGCCTGCAACTTTTATTTATCATGATCTGCGTTTTGATTTCATCAATGCGCTGCAGGAAAAATATCCTCCTCTCGTTCACACCGGTGAATGCGGTTTCTGCAACCTCTTCGATGGAAAACCGGTGAACAAATATTTTGCGGGTGAAGCACTACTTGCTGCGCCGTTTTTTCTTTGCGGGCATGCGTATGCAAAAATGAGCGGCGATGCGGCCGACGGCTATTCGGCGCCCTACCGTGTGGCGATGGAAGCTGCAGCGCTTTTTTATTTTTTACTCGGAACGTTTTTCCTGCTCCGTTACCTGAGAAGAACGGGCATCAATGAAATTTCAATTTCCATTTCCATCGCACTTGTTTTTTTCGGAACCAATCTTTTCGAATATGTCCTGTGGGAACCGGCAATGACACATGTGTATTCTTACAGCATGTTCTGCATTTTCATTTATCTCGCACATTCAGCGATAAATAATTTTACTCCGAAGAAATTTATTTTCCTCTCGCTCATCACCGGGCTGATCATTGCCATTCGCCCTGTAAATGCGTTGATCATTTTAAGTCTGCCGTTCCTTGCAGAAAATTTATCTGCATTAAAAATTTTCGCGGTAAATATTCTGCACCTGAAAGCAAAACTCATTTATCCTCTTCTCACATTTGCGTCTGCGCTGATCCCGCAATTACTTTATTACCATGCGCAGTCGGGGCGATGGTTCGTCTATGCGTATTCGAAAGAAGGATTTGATTTTCTTCACCCGCATTTTTTTCAGTGTTTGTTCAGTTTCAATAACGGTGCGTTCATTTATTCGCCTTTGCTGCTGATTTGTTTTATCGGGATCATTCCATTGTTCCTGAAAAATAAATTTCGTTTTTTTTCTTTCCTCTCTTTTTTCATTGCAGCAGTATGGGTCATCTCATCGTGGTGGGCATGGAATTATTCCGGCGCATTCGGTATGCGCCCCCTCGTGGAATTCACACCGTTCTTCGTTATTCTCTTCTGCATTTTTCTTTCATCCATTGGAACTATTTTTCGCATTCTACTTTCTTTTATTTTCATTCTTCCGCTCTCCTGCCTGCTTATCTTCCAGGTGTGGCAATATCACCGGGGAATGTTTGCATGGGGTGGAATGACGGAAAAAGATTACTACCGCGTTTTTCTCCGGTCAGAAATTCAATACATGTGGCTGGCCAATGATCCGCCGGTGCTTCCAATTCCTTCGAATGCAAAAATTTATTCTGTAAAAAAATTCAATCTCGAACAGGATGATCCTTTCATCGCGGGAAAAAATATTTTAAAACAATCTTCTTTTTCCGGAAATCATTCTGTACTGATGGATTCGATCACCGATCGCTCATTCGCCTGTCGTGGTTACATTGATCGGCTCATTCCTGATTCAATAACCGGTTATGAAAGTTTACTCCTCGATATTGATTTCAAATGCAGGATGAATAACATTGGAACGGATGCCTCGGCCGTTTACAGTTTCCGTCATAACGATAAGGAATTATCGGGCGGATCTTATTTCATTATCCGGCAAATGACAGAAGAAAATAAATGGCAGGATGTTCATCTTATTGTTCCGCTTCCTTCCATGATGAAAGGCGATATTTTTTCAGTGATGTTCAATCAAACTGAAAAAAATGCAGAAACATCCATCGATGATGTAAAGCTGACTGTGTTCAGATAATTTTTTTGGAATTAATTCCCATTCTTCTTCCTGTACGCATTCACGCGCACGATCGCATTCGCGCGTATGTCCATGTAGAAAAAATTCACATCACTCACATGATAGATCTTCCCGAGATGATAATATTTCCGGAAATGTTTTTTGTCGGAAGAAGTAATCCAGAGTAAATTTCCGCGGATGCAGGCCTGCACGAGGTGGCGATCGATACTTTTAAAATCAAACGGTACTGCTCCATCATGCAATTCTTTTTTCGCAGTCGTTGTATCTGTTCTCCACGTCAGCGGATTCACACACGCATCGCCTGTGTAGCGTGCGAGCGCGCCTGTCATCTGCGTACCGTAAGCAACCGTATTCCATGTTATGAAACATCCGGTTTGCGCTGCACTGTCGCCAACGGGAATGTCGCTAAAATAATTCACCGGTATCGGGCAACCAATTGCGTACGCGGCAACGAGTTGTTTGAGTAAAGGTTTTCCCTCGAAAAATTCTTTGAGTAAGCGTTTTGCGTGATACGATCCCTGGCTGTGCCCTGCAACGATGATGGGCCGGCCGTGATTATAATTCGCGAGATAATATTCAAAAGCTTTTTTCACATCGGAGTACGCTGTATCGAGTGCAGCATCTCCTGCAGCACACGAATCGGTGAAGGCGCGGAGAATAGCCTGCCGGTAACGCGGCGCATAAACTTTACAACACGCGTTGAACGGCGTGGCCTGGAATAAAACACACGCATCACATTTCCGGTTGAGACTTTTATCATCGAGATCGCCGTTCCAGGGGCCGCCGGCAAGATAAACCGTTGGATGAATGTAGAACACATCCGCATTTGCATTGGCTTCATCTTCCTTTATTTCACAACCGGGAGGAATGCTGTCGCCTATGTCGTGCCTTGCGGGAAGTGCGATCCAGAATTTTTCATTGGAATAATCGGGACGAACAGGGTGTGCATTCCCGGCATGAATGGATGTGGTTGTACTGAAACACAACCATAAAAATAAAATAAGCTTCAAAAAAAAAATAACCCGGTAAAACATAAAACGAGATTCCGTCTACTGCTTGAGTTTAGTGTTGATGTCCACCAGCAGTTTCTCGGTCGAATCTGTTTTATCGCCGCTCTTCTTACCAAGCGCGATCGCATTTTCAGCGACTGTTTTTGCTTCTTTATAATGGCCGGCTTTGTAAAGCAAAGAGGCATAAGTATCCATGGAAGCATATTCAGGGACAGCATCCGTAATTTTTTTCATTAATGGTAATGTAAGTTCCAGTGCAGTTTTGTCGTCGCACTTCTCATAAAATCCCCAGCACACGTCATTTATTTCATTGGAAGCAGAATTCATACTCGCAGGTTTACACGTATCAAGCATTGCTTGTTCGAGCTGTGTCACTTTCACCCATCCGTTATTCTTTTCATAGAATGAAATGCTCAACCGGCGTTTATTACTTCCATTGTAAATATTTCCGGGAAAATATTTGTCGAGATCGGCGAGCGCTTCATTCAGCAACTTCTCATCATTCTTATTTGCAGCAGAATCTCCTTTCATAAAAATGATCGCGTAAATTTTGTTATCCACCTGGTCTTTTCCATAGAGCCCGCGCAACTTATCTGCATTAGAAAGAACGAGATTGGAATATTTATCATTCACATTGAAACGTGCGATCACATCCCAGGGAACTTCAGCAGTAATATCTTTTTGTTTATCGAGAAATGTATTCACTGTATCTGGAGAAGGATTCACACGTGCCTTTCCGGTGCCGTACGATTTTTTGTAAAACTCCGGGAAACCGGGATCGAGCGCCGGAGAATAGCCGGGATAATTAACCTGCGTTGCAGGATTTTCAGCTTTCATCAATTCATCTACAAATTGCTGGGTGGGGCGATAACCCACTATCGTGTAAATTAATTTTCCTTCGGGAGAAAAGATCAAGTAAGTAGGAAATGCCTGAATGTGATATTTCATTGCGATCATGAGTCCCTCCGGATCTTTTTCCATTTCTCTTTTTATCGCGACAAAATTCTTATCGATCTCTGTAATCGTAGTGTCGCTTTTGAAAGTGGAGCGGTCCATCACTTTGCACCAGCCGCACCAATCGGTGTAGCAATCGAGCATCACGTATTTTTTTTCGGCGCCTGCTTTTTTCAGCGATTCATTCCACGTTCCGGAAAAATAATTCAGGTCGCCGGCGTGAAGAGCAATGTTCAGCGGAATAATTACGAGAAGTGTGATGATCTTTTTCATTGGAGAAATTTTTAGTTTATTTATAAATGTCTTTTCGATGTCCTACTTTCTGTACATTAATAATTTTTATTTCGTCTTTTATGGAATAGATGACACGGTAATCTCCAATTCTGATTCTCCAGAAATATCCGCCATCACCTTTTAGTTTTATGCATCCTGTCGGCCTGGGATTAACTGCCAACGCCCGAATCGCATCAACGATTTTAGAAGCTACTTTTACCGGAAGCATTTCAATTTCCTTGACGGCAGATCTTTTTACCGTAATCAGGTAAATCATATTTTACCTTTTTTTCGGAGCGATTTTTCTACTCTTTCAAATGGTACACTGGGTTCATCTACCCTCGATTCAGCAATTATTACATCGATCAAATCTTCCAGTTGCTCATTATATTTTTCCAGAAGACTAATGTCGATCTGCACCGCCTTCACTTTTTTATGGCTGTCTTTGATATAGCTAACACCTTTCATATTAATTTGACTTAGACGTTTTGATCACAACGGTAAACTCATAGCGAATTTACGAAATTTCATTGGAGCAGCGACATCACATTGAACTAATCTGGTTGCTGTCACTGAATAATACACGGCCTCACATAAATTTCCTGATCAGCCACATCAACAGTGTTAGCACAACACTGATGAGAATACAAGTGACGATCGGGAAATAAAATCCACCATTATTATTTTCAATGCGAATGTCTCCCGGAAGTTTTCCTATCCATTTTAATTTGTCGCCGAATAACCACCACACGAGTCCGGCGAGAATGAGTAGTGCGCCGGCGAGGAATAGATATTTGGTGAGAGTAGGCATGGTAAGTGCGAAATACGAAATCCCGAATTAATTCGGGAAAAGTTACGAAATACGAAATTAGTTTTCCACCAATTAGTTTTCCACATCATCCATCTTCCATCGTCAAACCCTTAAATTTGTAACGAAATTTTCTTTTGCTTTTTTTAACCTGTGAAAACAACTTTTGATTTCGCCAACCCAATAACTCATTAACCCAATAACTATTCTTCCAAAGTGAATTACCTCGAAGAACTCAATGAAGCGCAGTGTGCGGCGGTAAAATGTACCGATGGCCCGGTGATGATTGTCGCGGGCGCGGGCTCGGGCAAAACGCGCGTACTCACATACCGCGTGGCGCATCTCGTGAACAGCGGAGTGGATGCGTTCAATATTCTTGCGCTCACTTTTACAAATAAAGCGGCGCGTGAAATGAAAGACCGCATTGCAAAAATTGTGACAAAAGGCGAAGCACGGAATTTATGGATGGGAACTTTTCACTCGGTGTTTGCGCGCATTCTTCGCTCGGAGGCGGAACGCATCGGTTATCCTTCCAATTTTACAATTTATGATACTGACGATTCCAAATCGCTACTCAAATCCATTCTCAAAGAACAGGGACTCGACGAAAAAATTTACAAACCGGGTTTAGTGCTGAGCAGAATTTCATCGGCGAAAAATAATCTTGTTTCTGCTGCAGCGTACCAATTGGATTCGACGATCATGGAAGAAGACCGCATGAGTGGAAAACCGAAGATCGGCCTTGTTTACGATCTCTATCACAAACGCTGTTTCAAAGCGGGCGCCATGGATTTCGACGACCTGCTTTTCAATACGAATATTCTGCTCCGCGATTTTCCCGATATTCTCCATAAGTACCAGGATAAATTCCGCTACATCATGGTGGATGAGTACCAGGACACGAATTTTTCGCAATACGTTATTGTAAAACAACTCGCCGCAAAATTCCAGAACATCTGCGTTGTGGGCGACGATGCGCAATCCATTTATGCTTTCCGTGGCGCGAACATTCAGAATATTCTCAGCTTCGAAAAAGATTATCCCGATCTGCACACTTTTAAACTCGAACAGAATTACCGCAGCACGAAAAATATTGTGAGCGCTGCGAACGCGATCATCAGCAACAACCGCGATCAGCTTGAGAAAAAAGTGTGGACACACAACGACGACGGAGAACTGATTCAACTCATGAAAGCGCACACTGATAATGAAGAAGGACAGATAGTAGCGCGCAGCATCTTCGATACGAAATTGGAAAAACAAAAACGCAATCGTGATTTCGCCATTCTCTATCGCACGAACGCGCAGAGCCGCGCAATGGAAGAAGCGTTGCGGAAAAAAGGAATTGCTTACCGCATTTACGGTGGACTTTCTTTTTACCAGCGGAAAGAAGTGAAAGATTTACTCGCCTATTACCGGCTTGCGATAAATCCGCATGATGAGGAAGCTTTCCGCCGCGTGATCAATTATCCTGCAAGAGGAATAGGCGACACTTCACTCGACAAACTCACAATCGCCGCACGCGATAATGATGTCAGTTTGTGGACGGTTTGCGAAAATATTACGGCGTTCGCATTGGGAATAAATTCGGGCACCACGCAACGCATTGCCGATTTCATTACCATGATCCAGAGTTTCCAGGTGATGTTGCCGACGAATAATGCGTATGATCTCGGAAATCACATTGCAAATACATCGGGACTGCTGCGCGAATTGTACACCGATAAAACTCCGGAAGGTGTGAGTCGCTATGAGAACGTGCAGGAATTACTGAACGGACTCAAAGAATTTTCCGACGGAGATGAAGCGCCGGCGATCGAACTCATTGAGAGCGATCCCGAATTAGCGCGGATAGAATTGGAAAAACAAGCGGAGATCCTCGGGGAGACCGCTCCGCAAAAAGAAGCGATGCGTACACTCGATCAGTTCATGCAGGACATTGCCCTGCTCACCGACGCTGATGTAAAAGAAGATGAAACGGATCTCGATCGCGTTTCACTCATGACCATTCACGCAGCGAAGGGACTTGAATTTCCTTATGTCTTTATTGTGGGAGTTGAAGAAAATCTTTTCCCTTCTCCGCTGTCACTGAATTCAAGATCCGATCTCGAAGAAGAGCGCCGTTTGTTTTATGTTGCAGTCACGCGCGCGGAAAAACGTGCCACCATCACCTACTCTTCTTCGCGTTATCGCTGGGGAAATCTCACCACCTGCGAAGCAAGCCGGTTCATTGAAGAGATCGATCCGAAATATATCGAGTATGCAAACAGTGCGGCTCGTAACGAACACAGCGAATTCAATGAACCTACTTTCGGAATGAAGAAGACGGTGACGAATACTGTTTTACCGAAGAAAAAAAATCTGGTGAAAGCAAGTACGGCGAAGTCGGCGCCGGTCCTTCACGATAATTCTCATTTGAAAAATCTGCAGATCGGTTCGGTGGTGAAGCACGAACGTTTCGGAAAAGGAACGGTGACCGCAATGGAAGGAAATTTCCCGAATACAAAAGCATTTGTGGAATTTGACAGCGCCGGCCAGAAACAATTGCTGCTGAAATTCGCGAAGCTGGAGATCGTACAATGATCTTTCTATGTTGAAGAGGGTTGTATTATTGCACAACCATTATTTCCTGGTTTTTTTCACAAAAATAATAGCTCATGCACATCTCGTCGCTCAACTGGAAACAGGTAGAAAGCTATCTTGAAAAAGATGACCGCTGCGTTCTGCCTATCGGATCCACCGAACAGCATGCTTACCTGAGTTTATCTACCGACAGCATTCTCGCTGAGCGCATTTCAATCGAAGCAGCAGAACCGCTGGAAATTCCTGTTTTTCCCGTGGTGCATTATGGCATCACTCCTTTGTTCATGGATTATCCCGGAACGGTTTCACTCCAACCCTCTACGCTCAACCTGTTGATGAAAGATATTATTGATTCGATCGCGCATCACGGATTCCGTCATATTCTCCTTGTGAACGGACACGGGGGAAATATTCCGCTGATGGATTTTATTGCGAAGCAATATTCTTCTTCCGCTATCTCCATAAAATTTCACAACTGGTGGAAGGCGGAAAAAACGTGGAAGAAAGTGATGGAGATTGACCCGGTTGCATCGCACGCATCGTGGATGGAAAATTTTCCCTGGACGCGCCTCGCGGGAGTGAGCATGCCCGGCGCGCAGAAAAAAATGTGCGACCTGGACTATTTGAAAAAACTCAATGCAAAAGAAGCGCGCGAATATCTCGGCGACGGGAATTACGGCGGCTGTTACCAGCGGAAGGATGAAGAACTATTTCAACTGTGGCAAACGGCTGTGCTGGAAACGCGTGCGCTGCTGGAAACGGGCTGGTGATATTTTTACGGGAAAAATTGTTCGAATTCAGGGTTGTGTTTCAATACAACCTTGTTTGCCCGATAAAATTAAGTGAATAAATCTTTCGTTCAATTCTACAATAATAAAAAGAACGATACCACTTTCGCGATACCGTCCCATTCTCCAGACTAACCAACCCGAAACCGGGAAGGAAGTATTTTTAATTATGAAAGGAATATTTCTCCCGGTATTTTTTCAATTGTTATTTATTTTCCGCCATTCGCCTGCAGATCTTTTATACAATTGTCATCGAGCGCCGGAATATTACTTCCAACCATATTGGCAAGCACGTCCGAAGTCTCCACAGCGTAATACATCAGGCAGGCCGAATTGTCGCAATGATATCCGTTCGAAACATCCTGGTGATTGACCACCATTTTGGTTCCGTCATTGACGAGCCCCAGCAAATGTCCGAACTCATGATCCATCACCGTTGCTTCAAGAACATATTCTTCCGGTTGGCCAAAATGCCCGGAAAAATCATGAAGCGTTTTTTCGAAAATGACAACAGAAGAATTACCATAAGTAAGTCCGAGCGCTTTTGAATTCTGTCCATCGTCGGCATAATTTCCATCGATGAAAAGAAAATATGCAGTTACTGTTTCGCCGTGCACATTTTCCATGCGATGATCTTTTTCTGTTTTTTTGATATCATCGATCGTGTAAGACGTTTTACCTGGCGAAGCAATGGAATGATAAACAAAAGATATTCCTGCCGGTTTATTCAAACGCTGTTCGAGAAATTGTTGCAGCTTATCTGCTGCATCGCCCGACGGCTCGAAACCCGAAACATAATCAATCTCGACGACGAGCGATCTGTATTTTTTATCGGAGAGAAAATCGTGTGGAGAAACGCGGTCGTCCCTGAATATTTCTATTTTCCTGCAGCCGGCAATCGGCAACAGGATCATAAACAGTATGACAAGATATTTTTTCATAACGATTTTTTTTTGTCGAAGAATTATTTTTGAAACGCAACTCACGCCGGTTGAATATTCCGGAAAGGAACTAACACCTTCCCATTTTCTTCGGCATTCATTTCAAATTGCCATTCCCATCCCGGTGCATTGCCGGCCTTGAGTTGCTGTTTCGTTTCATTACACTCTTGTTTCAACAACAAGATATTTCGAAATGCTCCAGAACAAATCCGGATCGATGATGTGGATCGTGAGCGTACCGTCAGGATCTTTCACAATAGAATAGGATTCTGCCGGGTGATCGGTCATGATCTTCACTTTCTTACTGTTCACCATGATGTCGGTTGTGGTTTTGGTATTGATCTCGGCAAATGATGACGCGTTGAAACCGGGACCAGGTATTGGCGTAGTTTCAATTCCGAGCACATCATTTTTCGGAATGATCTTCTCACTCTTCAGGTTTTTATAAGTGCCCACTGCGTAATACGCCGTATGAAGTTCCCTGTCCATCGTGGAAACATTTTCATGCAAGCCACTGTTCTCGCCCTGCAGTTTATCATTGTCAGTCTGCATATTTTTCACGTTGGTCTTGAGTTCCTCGTTCGTGAATGACAATGAAGCAAGTTGTTTTTTCAAGTCTGCGGTTTCGCTGTCTGATTCTGCAATGCGTGCGCGGTAACTTTTTACGAGCGCCGCAAGTTTTTTATCGCCTGAATTCGACTTGGAGAGATCCGTTTCAAGTTTTGTGATCTTCTCTTTATTCGATGCGAGCATCATGTCGATCATGGAAAGATTGCGAAGGATCTGTTCTTTCTTCGAAACATTTTCGGCTACATTGCTTTTTGGCCCCATAACGATCAACCCTCTTTTATCACGGATCTGGTCCAGGTTTAAATCGATCTCATTGAGCGTTTGAATGTAGGCATCAATAGCGGAATCCTTTCGCTGCGTTTGTACGATCAGCGAATCGGACATTCGGTTCGCGGCGGTTTTTTTCCCTGCATTATGACATGAAGAAAATAAAAGTCCTGCAGTGAACAGAATAGTTGAAATTGATCTGAAGTTCTTTTTCATGATTACCGTGTTTTGTTCGAACCTACAGCAACCAATACTATTCCATTAACAGAAAAAAATGCAAATCATTAAAATTCACGGGAATAAAAAAAGCGGGAGCTTTCTTCTTTTCTCAAAATGAGAAATATTATTTCGAAATGATACTGGAATCTTCTTTTTGCATCCGGTAAATGGTAGCGGATCCTATTCCGAGTTTCTGCGCCACAAGCTTTACATCATTATTATATTTCCGGAGATACGTTTTTACAATACGAATATTATACTCGCGTAAACTCGCCTCTTCGGAAATTACTTCAGCAACCGCATCGGGTGAAGACAACTTGATATCATCGGAATAAATTTTTTCAGAATCACTGAGTACAACCGCAAGTTCAACAACGGATTTCAGTTCGCGGATATTTCCGGGAAAAGTATAACTCATTAATTTTTTTTCTGTTTCCGGAGAAAGTGCTTTCAGCGGAATTGCATTTTCTTCGCAGAAACTACTGATGAATTCATTCGCGAGCAAAAGCACATCGCGCCCGCGCTCACGCAATGGCGGCAATTCAATGGGAAGCCCGAACAACCGATAATAAAGATCTTCGCGGAAACGGCCTTGTGAAACTTCTTCTTTCAGGTTGCGGTGCGTGGCTACGATGATGCGGCAATCTACTTTCACATGCGCATTATCGCCTACGCGCGTAATTTCTTTTTCCTGCAAAGCGCGAAGCAATTTCGCCTGAATGGAAATATCCATTTCGCCGATCTCGTCAAGGAAAAGTGTTCCGCCATTTGCTTCTTCGAATTTTCCGATGCGCCTTGCCGATGCGCCGGTAAATGCACCTTTCTCGTGGCCGAACAATTCACTTTCAATAAGCTCCGATGGAATTGCAGCAACATTCACTGCGACAAAAGGTTTTTTGTGGCGTACCGAATTGAAATGAATGGATTTAGCGACGACTTCTTTTCCCGTTCCTGTTTCACCGGTGATAATGACATTGATCGTCGACCCGATCGCTTTGCCGATCATTTCTTCCACTTTTTTCAGTTGCTCGCTTTCACCGATAAGCAATTGTGAGAAATCATATTTTTTTCCGACTTCTTTTTCAAGAGTTGAAACGCGTTCCTTTAAATGAATTGTTTTTAAAATATTATTTAGTGTATTGAGTAGTTTTTCGCGGATGTTTTTTTCCTTAATGAGGTAATCGTAAACGCCGAGATGAAAAAGTTCAACCGCCGCCGCTATTTCCTGTTGTTCAGAAATGATGATCACTTCTGTATCCGGGCTTTTTTTCCGGATCTCGCTAAGCACTTCTGTTCCCTGCATATCCGGCAAACGATGATCGAGCGTAACGATGTGTGGCAATGAATCCAACTGCCGTAGAAAATCCTTTGCGTTGAAAAAACTTTTTACCTCGAAATCGGGATTCAATGAAACCGTGTGTACCAACAATTTGTTGTACCATTCGTCATCTTCTACTACCTGTATCAGTATTGGTTTCGCTTTCATTGTCATTACAAAATTACGCCATCTGCGTGAAAAAGAATAGTTTTTGCCAATGTATCAGTTTAAAAAATAAAATAATCTTCGGCCGGAAAAAAACAAAAGATCACAAACCGGTTTCTGTTTTTATAAGGCCGATGACATCTTCTGCTTCCTGTGTTGCCCTACTCACTAAACCGGGAATGTGATCCGTGCTTTGCCCGCCGGAAATATCTTTTTCTATCTGCACCAATAATTCCGAAAGTGCATGCGTCGAAAGATGCGTGCATGGCCCTCTCATTTTATGAGCGAGTTCAGAAACTTCTTTCCACTTCTTTTCTTCAGCGGCTTTTTGCATGGATGAAATTCCGGCCAGTGTTGTTCGGAAAAATGTTTTTATCATTTCAGCATAAAAAACTTCGTCGCCTGAACAAAGTTCCTTCAATGGGCCCAGGTCAAATTTTTTACGATCAGGCATAGCTTTGTTTATTATTCAATTTACTTCACGTTAAATACCGGGCAAGTTTCCGGAGCAGCTCGGCCTCGCGGTAGGGTTTGGAAATAAAATCATTCATCCCGGCTTTGCGGCATATTTCCGTTTTTTCCGACTCGAGGCCGGCGGTCAATGCAACAACCGGAACTCCTGCTTTTTTACTATCGGCGAGATTGCGGATATTTTCTGTTGCAACGATGCCGTTCATTTCCGGCATCCGCAGATCCATGAGCACCATGTCGAAATCATTTTTTTCTAATTGTGCAAGCGCTTCTTTTCCGTTTGCCGCTTCGGAAAAAAACAATCCGTGTTTTTTAAGAATGGAAGCCAGCAGCATCCTGTTGAACTGTTCATCATCGGCAATAAGAATTCTTTTGCCGCGGAGTTTTTCAGGATCATGAAATTCCTGTTGCTCATTCTTATTATGTTTTTCTGCCGCTATTATTTCCGTTTCCGTATAAGGCATCAGGATCGTGACTTTTGTTCCTTCACCTACTTTACTTTCCAGCGTAATATTTCCGCCCTGCAATTCCACTAATTTTTTTGTGATGGATAAACCAAGTCCCGTTCCGCGCAAAGATGCAATGGCATCGGCTTGTTCATACTCATTGAAGATGGTGGTGAGTTTTGCTGAAGGAATACCTGTACCAGTGTCGGCAACACTTATGCAGATCAGCTTTTTTTCCTGGTCACAGGTCGCTTCCAGTTTCACCCATCCTTCAGGAGTATATTTGATAGCGTTACCCAGAATATTCAGAAGGATCTGCGTAAGCCGGACAGGATCACCAACGATCATTGCGGGGAGATCACCGGAGATTTCATATTGCAAAGCAATTCCTTTCACTTTCGCCTGGACCTGCATGGAATGAATTGCTTCGAGAATAGGATCGGCAGGTGAAAAATTTATTTCCTGGAAAAGAAATTTTCCGGCTTCGAGTTTCGAATTGTCAAGAATATTATTGATCACGTGCAGGAGATGGTCTGCTGATTTTTTTACAATGCTCACGTGCTGGTGTTGCTGTGGCGCAAGATCTGATTGCAATACCTGTTCCGAAAAACCGATAATGGAATTAAGCGGCGTACGTATCTCGTGGCTCATATTGGCAACGAGATTCTGTTTTGATTCGGCCTGTTGCTGCGCGAAAGTTTTTTCTTTGCGCAACAACTCATTCCTGCGTTTGTTGTGCGTGGCATAACGCGCAATAAATGCACTGGAAATAAGCAACAGGGAAATGATCAGTCCGCAGAAAATACTTATGGTAGATTTACTTTCCTGCGCATCCGCTGCAGCGTGCGCGTTGCGCGTCCTGATCCTGTTCTGTTCGATCACTTCTATCTTGTCGAGAAATGAATGAATGTTGTCCGACAATGACATATTTTCGTCCGTGATCCTGAACTCTTCATTTTTGATGCGGCGAAGTTCATCTTTCTGAGTTTGTTTCACCGTCACCACCTGCTTGTTCATGTCTTTTTTAATGTGGGCAAGCTGGTCGGTGTTGCCGGCCTGTGCATTGGATCCATTTTTATTTTTTCCGAAAACCCGATTTAAAAATCCGTTCTTATTTTTTTCTTCATCATTATTATTCGCTGACACGGGATTTGCCGGGGCCAGTTTCATTTTACCGATCTGGTCGGAAATTACCTGTAACTGATTCGTCACATATTCATTATTATCGAGATAAACCAGGTCATTAAGGACTAAGAGTTCTTTTCCAAAAAGCGATTCAAGGCTATCGGCACACACACGTTCTTCATGATCTTCCCATCCTGCGGTATCCAGCTTATCGATATTCGAAGACAAGCGAACAAGCGATTCATAATAACCGGAGAGATAATTTCCTTTGCGCGTGAGATAATATGATTTTGCATTTCGCTCTGTATTCGAAAGATCGGAAATGATTTGTCGCATGAGAACGAGATTGGAAGAAGGTTTTTCCGGGATCTTCACATAATCGACGATCGTGTTGAATTTCCTGTAACTCAGATAACCCGTCACGACCACCATCGCCTGCACGAGAATGAGAAACACGATCATCATCGGCCCGAACAACGATATTTTGAATGGATTTTTCATTGGTAATTATTGTGTCTGGCGGATCTGTCTTTGAAAATCGTAACGGGGAGGATTCTTTTTTAAACGAGATCATCCTGTTTTTGTTTTCACTTCCGTCGAAATGTTGTTTCATTTTTTCACAAAAGAGTAAAAAGAATTCCGGGACGGCTATTCAGTATTTTTTTCTTTTGAATTTCATGTTCCGCATATCCCTGTCGGAATTTCCTTCGTATAATAGTTGTTTACTAAAGATCGATGAATAAAGTTTCCCTGAAATCGATTCCGAGGATTATAGCTGTTGCTGTCATTTATTATTTTTCTGCAAGAGCGGGACTTTTGCTTGCGCTCGGAAATACGAATGCTTCCCCGGTGTGGCCTCCTTCCGGTTTTGCATTTGCTGCAATACTTATTCTTGGTTCCCGCTCGTGGCCGGGAATATTTATCGGCGCTTTTGCTGCGAACGTCGTTGTTTTTTTATCGAACAAAGCCGCCGGCCTGAATACCATTCTTTTTATGTCGGGAATTATTGCGGCCGGAAATACGCTCGAAGCGCTTACCGGAAATTATCTGCTCAATCTTTTTCGTTCGAAGCAGATACTCAGCTTAACAAAAGATTTTTCTCTTTTTATTTTTGCTGCTTTGCTCATGTGCATGGTCAGTTGCACATTCGGCGCAACCAGTTTATTGGAAGGAGGAGTGATCCAGGCGAGCGCGTACAAGACGGTGTGGTTCACGTGGTGGATGGGAGATGTAGCCGGAATTATTGTACTCACTCCGGTCTTACTCAGTTGCTGGAATTCGTTCCGGGAAAAAATTCAGTTTAAAAATTTCTGGAAATTCTCCGTGATCTTTATCCTCCTCATCATTTACATGGAAGCAGAATTCAACGGCCGGCTTTCTTTCTTCCCGCTTAATTCTTCCATCTATCTTTTGCTGATCATTCTTACCGGTTGTGTTTTTGCGATCGAGCAATGGCAGTCGTCGCTCATTGTACTTCTGGTATCTGGACTGGCCATCTGGAATACACTGGGCGGGAAAGGGCCATTCATCTCCGACACGCAGAATAATTCTTTGTTATCGCTGCAGATCTTTATTTGCGTGAGCTCGATCATCATGATGTTTTTGAGCACTACGCTCAATGAGCGGCGCGAATCAGAACAGAAACTTGAAAAATTAAACAGCAATCTTGAAAAAGCGCAGAAGGAACTGGAAGAGTCGGTGAAGGTGAAGGATACTTTCCTTGCGAATATGAGCCACGAGATACGTACGCCGATGAATGCGATCGTGGGATTTACAGAACTTATGGAAAAAACAAAACTGGACAGCGAACAGGAACAGTACGTAGACGCGGTAAAAAAATCGGGACAGAATCTTCTTGTCATCATCAATGATATCCTGGATTTCTCCAAGATCCGTTCGGGTAAAATTATTTTTGAAAAAACAGAACTTAAACTTTCCTCACTGCTCGATTCGATGATGATGCTTATGCTGCCGAAAGCCAATGAAAAAAAAATATCGCTCTCCGTTCACTGCGATGATAAAATTCCCGATGCTCTTACCGGCGATCCCACACGTATGAGCCAGATCCTGATCAATCTTGCTGACAACGCCATCAAGTTCACAGAAAAAGGAGAAGTGAAAATAAGTGTTCGTCTCCTTTCCGAAAATGACGACAGTGTGATGCTCAGGTTTGAAGTAAGTGACACAGGGATCGGTATTCCGCAAAATAAAATTTCGTCGGTGTTCGAAGGTTTCACACAGGCCAGCAATGAAACGACAAGAAAATACGGAGGCACAGGATTGGGACTCGCCATTGTAAAACAATTGGTGGAAATGCAGAACGGTTCCATTCATCTCGAAAGCCGGTTGATGAAAGGATCCGTATTCACTTTCAATCTTCCGTTCGGCAAAAATATTCCGTTTCCGAAAAATAAAACTACTGGTCATGCGAATGAAAATTTTTCTGCCATCGAAGGATTGAACATACTTGTTGCAGAAGACAACGAGATGAACCAGATGCTGATCATGAAAATGCTGGAAGGATTGAAAAGTAAAACAGATCTTGCATGGAACGGAAAAATCGCCATCGAAAAAACAACAGCGAATAAATATGATCTTGTTCTGCTCGATATACAACTCCCGGAAAAAGACGGGTATGAAGTTGCCCGTTATATCAGGCGTGAATTAACCGCAACCGGAAACGCAGTTCCGATCATTGCAGTGACCGCGCATGCCATGCATGGCGAAGAAGAAAAATGTTTCGAAGCGGGAATGAACGGATACATCACAAAACCATTCTCAAAAAAAGCGCTCTTCGAAAAAATACGTTCCGTAATGAGTGAAACAAAAAAAGGGCTGTCCTTTTGAGACAGCCCCCCGCCACATCTGCACTAATACTGATCCACCGCTTTCAATTCAAGATATGGCTTCAAGAGGAAAGAATTATTTCCTTCATCAACAACAGATTTTTCAGAATTAAAATCTATTGTGATCGTAACTGTTTTACCGGGTTTGATCTCCGTATCAAGATTAATTTTCAAACCGGTTTCCGCTCCGGAAGGAACTTTCAGATCGAACGTACCATTACCCGTGACCAACGTGTTGTGATCTCCGAGTATCATTCGCATCTGGCTCACTTTTCCGGCACGGATCGACGAATGATCAGCAAGAACTGTGGTGATATCATTCTGGATATCGATCAGGTTGTAGATTCCTGCATGAACAGGAAGCGCTACCCACGCATCAGTTGTGCCTTCATAGTTGATCTCCACACCTGTTATTTCAACATTCACCGCCTGGTAAGCATCAGCATGCGTGGTGAATGTTACCGCAGAACCATCCGTCATTTTTACCATCATCGCTGCGCCCATCCTGTCTTTCGTGCAGGAAAAAAACAATATTGCAATGAGCGTGATGATCGCCGGAATTATTTTTCTCGTTTTCATGATCTCTCCTTTCATTTTTTTTGAATTATTGATTTAGGTTTGAATTGCAAATCTGTTTTCAGAAAACCACTTTTATTCCGAGCCCCGGATCAAGTCCGAAGAATATATCACCGAATGAATTGATCTCAGTAAATGGTTTCATATCAAGACTTACGGCAAACGGAATCGGTTTGATCTTGTATTCTATACCGATGATGCCGTCGATTCCTAAAGCCATGTTGCCACTGGTGCGATAGTAATAATTATAGTACCGGTCGTAATAAGGATAATAATAATAGACGCGACCGGTTTCAAATCCAAAGTGTGCACCTCCGCCATAATACCAATTCAGTCCAGCAATAGCGGAACCTGAATATTTTTCATAAAGCCCGGTGGCTCTGAAACCATAAGGCCAGTCGCCAACAATAAATTCAAGCGCATGATTCTGTCCGCTGAATCGCTTGAATGTAATGCCCGACATTTCTCCCGCCCTGAGGCCGACCGCCGTTTTATAACCGACAACATTTGCGGTCATGCTCTGCGTTGATTGCGCTGTCATGGAATAATTCATGAACATTGCAATTGCGAGAATGAAAATTCTTCTGATCGTTTTCATAATTCTTACCTCCGTTTCTTTTGGTGAATTTTATTGGTTGGCAGCAAGCTTCGTGCAATTTTTTAAGGATATGATTTTCAATGCTTTTCTTTTTTTAATACCGTCTTCTCATTTTCATTTTGAGAAAAAGATTTTTAAAATGATAATTTTTTGATTCTTCCAGGACGGCAATTGTAGCCCCGGAATGCATTTCCGGTCAGTGATCATTCTTTACGCAATTTCTTCCTGTGCATCCCTTCCAGAATTCCAATATTTCATCTGCCGGCTGCCGGTATTTTCATGCAAAGAATCGCAGGAGAATATCTTCCCATCGAAATCAGGAAGCACTCCTTCCGAAACGTGGCTAACATTGTACAGGAATCAGTTCAGAGAAAAAGAGGAAAAAAAAACAGAGTGATGGATTCATTAAGGGAAATAGAATTAATGCATAACGCGGGAAATTATTTTAGGAGAAGAATTTACCTTCCTGCGATCGCTGTCTTCACCCGGTTCATGGCCTTTGGTCAGCATACAAGGGTTGTATCAGAACACAACTACTGGATAACCAGCGTTAATTGCAAAAATGGGATGGAAGAAATTCCGTTCATTGAAATAAAAGTTCACCTCGTTCCTGCATACTTTATCTACGCAGCGGCTTCTACTGATAGCAAGGTGTGGCCGGTCAACCATGATAACACAGGGATAATTATTTTTTGGCGAAGAATATGCGGCTGCGGCTGCCTTGAAAAAAGTCAGGTAGTGCAGTCCTGTCTTCCGGAGTTTATTTTGTAATTATAAAAACGAAAGGAGAAAAGATCGAACGGAACATGCAGAAGTTGTGGGAAAAGGGTGAACAATCGTGTTAAGCGCACGGAATCCGGCAGTATCAGCATGAGTGGGTTGCTGAACTGCCGGTGCTTTTTTCCGTTTACAAAAAAATAAAAATCATTCTGTTCCTTTCACCCCGAGTTCAACTGCGATCTTTTCCAGGTCTTCTTCTTCAATCGGTTTCTGGATGTAATGATTCACACCCATGCGGATACTTTCTTTGATATCCGGAAGGTCGGTGGTGCCGGTAAGAATTGCGATAGGAATTTCGCGCGTATGCTTTTCACCTTTGATCCTCCTGATGAATTCAAGCCCTCCCATACCGGGCATATTCATATCGAGAAGGATCAGCGGCAATGAAATTTCTTCAGCAATATTTTTCTGCACGATCGACCGCAACGCAATTTCTGCATCACGAAAAGTATAGATGCCGGAAATAAATTTGTTTCCACGAAGG
Source organism: Bacteroidota bacterium (assembly GCA_016194975.1). NCBI lineage: Bacteria > Pseudomonadati > Bacteroidota > Bacteroidota bacterium. The sequence goes on along the minus strand of JACQAM010000009.1, from coordinate 168,445 downwards.
ACATGCATCGTTAGCTCAATATCCTCCTGCGAATCATCGATCAGAAAAACTGTGATCTTTTTCATTGCGCCTTCACTCATCAATTACTGGTTCGAAATACTGCTGATCAGGTAATGGGGGAAATCAGCAGAGGGAATTTCGGAGGTAAAAATAATAATTAGCGCCTAATAAAAGATAAGAAATAAATCAAAATCGAAATAATAATTTCAACTGTTCACTGCTGAAAACTATCATCACGCTTCGCGGAATTTTTCTGATGCCAACAAAGAATCGATAGATTTCTTCCATGCATCGACAAATTACAACAGCAAATAGAAATTTCAAGTCGTCGTACAAATCACATTCTTAAATTGATTGCGGGCGAAATTGTTTTCTTCCCCGATTGCGTATGAAAAATCCAGAAACAAAAAACTTAGAAGAATTTCTTGCATTCATCAGGGATAATATGCTTGAAAAAGTCGCAAGGGAAAGTTTACGGATTTCGAGGGAAATGGATATTCCGCTTATGAAATTATTCGCAAATGTTCCCGACGAAGCCATTCTTCCCAGATCCATGAAATCGCTTACTGAATTTTCCAATTATTTATCACAAGGAATTTATATTAAAAAACAAAAAGAGAATCTGAAAAATTGGGAAGACGATAAACTGGAGGGTGTATCAAAAGGACAGATACAACCGGTGGATCTTGTATTGGTTTATGCCGCTCAGAAAAAAGCGCTGCATAAGTTCATTCCACATTACACTTCCGATCCGGAAAAAATTGTGGCTATTGTAAATGAACTGGAAGATATTCATTCCATGGTACAGAACGAAGCCATCAGCATGATGTTTCGCTGGCGACAGGAAACAGAAGCGGCTCTCACCGAATCGAATCACTTTCTCGATGCGGTCCTTGAAAATATTCCGAACATGATATTTGTGAAAGACGCGAACGAATTACGCTTCGTGCGTTTCAATAAAGCCGGGGAAGAATTGGTTGGGTTAACAAGAGAAAAACTCATTGGTAAAAATGATTACGATTTTTTTCCGAAAAGCCAGGCGGAGTTTTTCACTTCCAATGACCGCAATGTTCTTGCTCAAATGAAACTATGTGACATTAGCGAAGAGCCCATCGATACATTTGCTAAAGGCCAACGCTTATTGCACACAAAAAAAATTCCGATCGTTGGAAAAGACGGGAAACCTGCTTACCTGCTTGGTATTTCAGAAGATATTACCGAACAGAAAAAAAGGGAAAAAGAAGTATTGCAGTTGAATCAAGAGCTGGAAGCATTTACATATTCCGTCTCGCATGACCTGCGTGCGCCGCTGCGCGCAGTGAATGGTTATGCCAATATGCTGGAAGAAGATTACGGACAGCGCCTCGATGAAGAAGGAAAACGCCTGCTGAAAATAATCCGTTACAATGCCGCGAAGATGGGAACACTCATTGACGATCTTCTTTCATTTTCCCGGCTTGGCCGTAAAGAATTGAACCGGTCAATGGAAGACATGAATCTGCTTGTGGAAGGAGTGTTGTTCGAAGTGAATAAAAATATCAGTCATCATGCAAAAATTGTCATTGGTAAATTGCACAATGCCAATGTCGATTATGCGCTCATGCACCAGGCGTTTTATAATATTATTTCCAACGCCATAAAATATTCTGCGGGAAAAGCAGAACCGGTTGTACAGATCAGTTCGGAAGAAACCGATAAGGAAATTATTTTCCGTGTGAAAGATAACGGGGTCGGATTCGACATGAAATATGCCGGAAAACTTTTCGGTGTTTTTCAGCGCTTGCATACCAGTGAAGAATTCGAAGGAACCGGCGTTGGCCTTGCCATCGTGAAACGCATCACAACAAAACATCACGGCCGCGTGTGGGCAGAAGCGGCGGTGAATGAAGGCGCTACTTTTTTTATTGCATTGCCCGCAAACACAGAAAAAATAAAACCGAATTCCAATGGAAAATTTACAGAACGTCGAGATCCTTCTCGTGGAAGATAATCCGAATGATGCCGAAATGACGATCAGGGCGCTTCACAAAAATAATCTCGTCAACCGTCTTCATCACGTGAAAGACGGTGCAGAAGCGCTTGACTTACTTTTCCGGAAAGGAAAATATGAAAATACAAATGGGGCGGTTAACCCGCGACTCATTATTCTCGATCTTAAACTACCGAAGGTGGACGGGCTTGAAGTTTTAAGAATAATAAAAGCAGACGAGTCCCTGAAAACTATTCCGGTTGTGATCATGACCTCTTCGCGCGAAGAAAAAGACATTATAGAAGGATACAAATTAGGTGTGAACAGCTACGTGGTAAAACCGGTGGGATTCGAATTTTTTGTAAAAGCTGTTTCTGAACTCGGACTTTACTGGATGCTGCTGAATGAAAATCCTCACACGAGAATTTAAAAAAAAATACCGGCAGGTTTATGGGTTTTGTTTCTCATTCCTGCCGGTAAATCCGGATGGCACCGGGTGAACTTTATTTTTATCTCTCATCCGGAATTTATTATTACAACTGCCGTCCGAATGAAAAAATACATTCACTTATAATGTCCACTAAATATAAAATAACTTTAAAATTTAACAAAATGAATTTCGATAATCAGTCGGATTAATCAGACCATTTACACTTCCTCACCATTCACGTATGAAATATGTACCGACGAATAACCGCAACGGAGTTTTCCCACTCAATGCACCATGCTTTCATGATCGGGTGCTGCAATATTTTCGATGATCTTTTCTATAGTGAAAAGTGCGTGCCTGTCTTTGATCACGTAGGTGTATGCGCCTTCGTGCAACGTATCGAGCGCGACATTCACGCTGTGTTGCGCCGAAAGAACAACGACCGGAATATCGGGCTTCAACTCTTTTATTCTTCTGAGCACTTTGAGCCCGCTCATGGCAAGAGGATCTCCCGCATTGAGATAATAATCGAGAATGATCACTACCGGCGAGAGGTCAAGATTATTGATACACTCTTCGCCTGATGTGTAACAGTAAACACTGTACTCGTGCTTCCTATTATCTTTCATCAGCCGAAAGCCAAGAGCAGACAAATACGATTCATCGTCGTCGACTATGAAAACCGAAAACTTTTTTCTGAGAAAAGTGTTTTCGTCGTGTGTCATTCGCGTTTGTGTGTTCATAGTTTTTATTTTTTCGGTATGAATCAATCCACCCACGCCCCGGGTTTGTCTGCTTTGTGTTCAAAATGTTCACTCATTTTTTTCCTGTTGCGCATGGCAATAAAATACCAGGTTGCTATTCCCGCACAGGAAGCGATCACGAAAATTTTCATTGGTAAAGAGAACCAACCGAATCCTGAGAAATAAATGATCAGCATCATCACAATTACGATGCCTGTGAGTGTTAGTATTCCTTTAAAATTTTTAGACTCCTGCCTTTTCAGGCGCACGATAAAGGAAATTCTTTTCACTTCGTCCATCATTTTATTAAGCGCTTTATCATCTTTAATAATGTAATCAACGGCGCCTCCTTTTATGGCAGCAGTTGCGATGTCAAAATTACCCTGGCCGGTGAGAAATATTATTTCCGTTTCAGGTTTTACTGCTTTTACTTCTTCCATAATATCGAGTCCGTTCATTTTATTGCTGCCGGCGCTTTCTGAAAGTTTGAAATCAAGGATCAGTATTTCCGGGTCGAGTTGGTGATAATGCTTGAAACATTCTTCGCCGGAACCGAAAGAGAAAACACGATGGCCCGGAACTTTATTCAGATAATATTCCATTGCTTGTCGAAACATAGGATCATCTTCCACGATAGCTATCTTCACATCATCCGCCTTATTCGCTCCGTGCGGAAACACCCTCTTCTCATAATCATATACAGTTTCCATGGTTTTCCGGTTTTATTCACTCTCTAAATTAGCCGGCAAACAAATCGACCGGGAAATAATTCGTTGAACGTGCAGGATAATGAAGACGAATGGAATGAATGGTGATGCGAAAGAAAAACAAGGGGCCGAACCGTTCAAAAAAATGATACCGGTTTTGCGTGCCGTAGTTCTCATTTGTTCAATATTAATTTTTCGATTATTTAAAAAACCTTTTGGGCGCGAATTCAGTATAATGATGTAACACCTAACCATACGTAAAAGAAAAAACGTCTTTTACGCCTGTTTCTTTTTCGAAACCTTCTTCCGTTTGGGAAGTATTGAGCGGCTTCATTAGTTTACTACCACAGGATGGCACCGGGTATAAACAAAGGAGCGGTCATGACAATCATCATTTCATCATGCTTTTTTTTTCAGGAAATTTTCCATTTCCTCCGTGAGAAATTATTTCCGGTCGAAATGTTTTGTTATTTTTTTCTGAGCGTAAAATTTCCGCCCCTGTCATTTGCCCGGATAAAAAATCAACTTGTAACACAGCAAGCACCAGTAAATTTCTGCCCTGAACCGGAAGATCTGTTTAACCCACTTTCAATTCCCGGATCATGAAAAATTTTCTCCTGTTTAAATGGCTGACTAATATTTCCATAAAGAAAAAACTTTATTTCACGATGGGGATCATGGCGCTGCTCATTGCGCTGGAATTATTCACGCTTTGGTTTGCCATTCACACACTTTCTTCTGTGCGTGCATACGTGGGCGGAGAAGGTTTATGGTCGAAGGCGCAGAAAGATGCAATTTACCATCTTGAAAAATACGGCTACACCAGGAACGCGACTTACTTCGGTGAATATGAAAATTTTATGCGTGTTCCTATCGGCGATCACAAAGCGCGGATAGAACTGGAAAAAAAATATCCTGATTATGGCGAGGTGCGCGAAGGTTTACGCGAGGGGCGAAACAATGAACATGACATAGATGGCATGATCAATCTCTTCCGGAGATTTCATAATATTTCTTACATCAACAAAGCCATCTCCATCTGGGCCGTTGCCGACAGCATCAGTTCGCAACTCATTCCTATAGCAAGTAAATTACATGCAGAAATAAATTCTCCAAATCCTTCCCAATCTGCAATCGACAGTACACTTCTCGCGATAGGCCCCATCAACACACAACTTACTAAACTCGAAGATGATTTTTCCTATACGCTCGGCGAAGGTTCACGCTGGCTGGAAAATCTGATCCTGAAAATATTATTTTCCATTGCGCTCACGGTAGAGATCACCGGCCTGTTGCTGACGGTTTCAGTAAGCAAGGGAATTCAAAAAGGATTGAAAGAAATTCTGAACGCATCTGAAAAAATTGCAAAGGGTGATTTTAGTGCACGCGCAAAAAAATATTCGCGCGATGAAATCGGCGTGCTTGCCGATTCATTCAACCGGATGACAGAAGAACTGAATTATACCACGGTTGAAAAAAAACGATCGAAAACATTGCTGAAAGAAAGCGAAGAAATATTCCGGCTGTTTTCCGGGAGCATCAGCGACTACGCGATCTTCATGATCGATCACTCGGGTTATGTGAAAAGCTGGAATGAAGGAACGAAAAGAATATGCGGTTACACCGAAGAAGAGATTGTAGGAAAACACATTTCGGTTTTCTACACACCGGAAATGGTAGCGGCAGGTGAACCGAAAAAAAATCTCGACAGCGCTTATGAAAACGGAAATTTTACCTGTGAAGGATGGCGATTGAGAAAAGATGGTTCTTTATTCTGGGCCGATATCATTTATACATCACTGTTTGACGATAACGGAAATCTGAAAGGATACGCGAAGATTGTCCGCGACAATACCAACCGGAAAATAACGGAAAATAAATTAGTCCAGAGCATGGCACAACTCGCGAGCGCGCAGCAACTCGCGCACATCGGGAGTTGGGAATGGACTTTCGCCGACAACGCGATCGATTGGTCTGAAGAGATGTACCGCATTTACGGCCTCGAACAAAAAAACGGCGAAATCTCCTATGAGAAAATTTTTTCCATGATGCACCCGGAAGACAAACAACGCATAAGCCGGATAATTGTTGAAGCGAGAAAAAATCATAAACCATTTTCTTTTCAGCATCGCATTATCCGTCCCGATAATTCATTGAGGACATTGAGTGCGAAAGGAGAAGTAATAGTGAATGAATCGGGAGAGGCGATCAAAGTAGTTGGAACCGACCAGGACATCACGGAAAGATTCCAGGAAGAAGAAATGGAAAAATTAGTAATGGCCGCAACCAAATCGAACAACTCCGTTCTCATTACCGACAGCAATGGAAATATTGAATGGGTGAATGAAGGATTCACAAAACTTACCGGTTACACACTCGAAGAAATCCGGAATACGCACGGTGAACTTTTGAGGAAAGGAAGTGACACCGGCCTCACCGGTAATTCGGAATTCTTTGAAAATCTCATCACGAATAAAAAACCGGTGGTGTATGAAAGCAAGAATTATACAAAAACCGGAAATGAATATTGGGTCATCACTACGCTTACACCTGTAATAGGCAAGGACGGAAAATTGGAAAGAATTATTGCCATCGATTCCGATATTACAGAAAGAAAACGCATTGAAGAAGATCTCATTCTCGCCAACAGGATCGCTGAACATTCGTTGAAAAAAGGAAACAAGGCGCTGAACGAACTCATCAAAGCAAAAAAAGATCTTGAAGAATCCATGCAGGTGAAAGAACAGTTTCTTGCAAAAATGAGCCACGAAATACGAACGCCGATGAATGCGATTGTCGGGCTAACGGATATCCTGCTCGATGGAAATGTTTCGGAAGATCAGAAAGAATGTCTCGAAGCGATACAGCTTTCGTCCGACAACCTTTTGTCGATCATCAATGATATTCTTGATTTTTCAAAACTGAAATCAGGAACAGTTTCTGTTGAATTGATTCCGTTCAAAATGCAGGAAGTGATAGATGGAGTTTTGCTTACACTTCGCATTTCTGCTTCGCGCAAAGGAATTGCACTTTCTTATTCGCCAGGGAAAGACCGCATCCCGGAATTTGTAAAAGGAGATCCGTTGCGGCTGCGACAGATCCTTTTAAATCTCGTAAGCAATTCGGTAAAATTTACGGAGAGTGGCAGGGTGGACATCAGCATTGGTATTACTGCTGAAGATGCAGAAAACTATAAACTCACATTCATTGTAAAAGACACGGGCATCGGCATACCGCAGGACCGGCTCGCAACCATTTTTGAAAGTTTCACACAGGCGAGCAATGAAACTTCAAGAAAATACGGAGGCACCGGGCTCGGCCTCACGATCGTAAAACAACTCACCGAACTTCTTGATGGCACCATCGAAGTGGAAAGCAGGATCGGTTATGGTTCTACATTCCGGATAACACTTCCATTCAGGAAATGTGAGTCTGATCTTGTCCCGGCTCAGATTGAAACTCATTCAGGCGTTAAGGAAAAATTCGAAAATCTCAATGTGATCCTTGCCGAAGACAACGAGATGAACCAGATGCTCGCTTCAAAAGTTTTTGAACAATGGGGATTGCATCTTGATATTGCGTGCAACGGAAAAGAGGTAATAGAAAAAATGAATGCAAAGGACTATGATATTGTTCTCATGGATATCCAGATGCCGGAAATGGATGGCTATGAAGCCACGCAATTCATCCGCGGAAAAATGCCGCTGCCGAAAAGTGAAGTTCCTATTATCGCCATGACCGCACACGCGCTGGTGGGAGAAGCCGAAAAATGTCTTGCACTTGGAATGGACGACTACATTTCAAAACCATTCAGCAGGAAAACATTGCACGAAAAAATAAGTGCATTGCTCCGGAAGAAAAAAGCGAATTGCCATTGTGAACCTGAAAAACCGAACATAGAAAATCCGTTGTCCACATCAGAAACGAATATTGATCTCACCTACCTCGAACAGATCGCCGAAGGAAATCATGAATTCGTAAAAAAAATGCTCGAAACATTTCTCAAACAAACGCCGGTCATGCTGGAAGATATGTGGAAATATGTGAATGAAAAAAAATGGAAAGAGTTGTCGGGTGTGGCTCATAAAATGAAACCGTCGCTCGACTTCATTGGGATACATTCACTGAAAACCACGGTGGCCGACCTTGAAAAAAAAGCCGGGCTGGGAGAAACCACGGAAGAATTTCCAGACATGGTAAAAAAAGTTACAACGGTTTGTAATGGAGTAATAGTTGAACTGAATAAAAAAATAAGTACAATGGTATGAATGCAATTGTGATAGATGACGATGATCTTTCCGGGAAAGTGATCGCGCAGTATGTTTCGCGATCAGGATTCCTGGAACTTTCGGGGATCTTCAGGGATCCTGCGAAGGCGTTATCATTTCTTGCGTTGAATAAAACCGATCTTATTTTTCTCGATGTAGAAATGCCGGGCATGAACGGATTGGAATTCATTCATGCGCTTTCTGATCCTTCCCAGAAAATAATTCTTGTTACCAGTCATACTGAATTTGCAGTGCAGGCATTCGAACATCACGTGCTCGATTTCCTGGTGAAGCCCGTGAGCTACGCACGATTTTTCAATGCAGTTTCCGCTGTGAAAGATCGGATGCGTCATAACGAGGTGCAGGAAATGGATGAGGATATTGTTTTCATCAAGAAAGACCGCCTGATGGTGAGAATAAGAAAGTCGGAAATATTATGGGCAGAGGCGCGCGGCGATTATGTAATACTGAACACACCGAAGGACCGGTTCATTGTTCATTGCACACTGAAAGCGATCGAAGAAAAATTACCGGCGCGCTCACACCTGCGCGTGCACAGGTCGTTCATCGTTAAGGTGGATGAAATAGAAAAAATTGAAGACAACCTGATCTCTTTCAGCAAGCAGGTCATTCCGATCGGTAAATCCTACCGTGAAGAAGTGTTCCGAAAACTCAAACCTCTTTAAATCATTCACACCGCTAAAACCAAAAACTATGAATTGCCTGATTGTTGATGACGACGAAATGATCCGCATTGATCTCGAAAAAAAAATTCGGGAAATCCCCTTCCTCAGGTTGGCGGGTTCCTGCAGTTCGGCGCTCGATGCGGCAGAAATAATATCGAAAGAGAATATCGATCTTGTTTTTCTCGATATACTCATGCCGGGAATGACGGGCATGCAGTTGCTCGAAACCATGACTGCGCATCATCCGCAGATCATACTGGTGACATCGGAAAAAAAATATGCGGTAGATGCTTTCGATCATCAGGTCACCGATTTCCTGGTCAAACCTTTTTCGCGCGAACGTTTTCTGAAAGCGGTGATGCGTGCTATCTCATTACACAACGCGCCTGAATCCGTGTCGCTGAAGAGTAAACATCTTTTTGTGAAAGTGAACGGATGCCTGAATAAAATAGAAACGAGTGAAATACTTTACGTGGAAGCGCTCGCCGATTATGTGACGATCCACACTCCCACGCAGCGCTATACCGTTCATTCCACAATGAAAACCATCCTGGAAACATTACCGGCAGCTGAATTTTTCCGTGTGCATAATTCTTTCATCATCAATCTGGAAAAAATTACGAGGATAGAGGACAATATGGTGGTGATCGACAAAAAACTTATCCCGGTAAGCCGCTCACATGTAAAACCCCTGCTCCACAAAGTGAACATGCTTCACTGAAGTCCGGGGCCTTCATAATTTTTACTGACCATCGAAGAAGAACATCAAGGCGTCGAAAGAATATTATGCTTTCTTCATTCCGCGCGTAAAAAACTCATGAGGGGAAGATGGATTTGCTGCTGTTGAATAATCCTGATTCACCTGATTGAAACTAAAAACGACCGTCATGGAAACCGAAAAAATTAAAAGCAATAAAAAACATCTCAACATCGGGATCATTACTGCGATGGCGCTTATTGGTTATTTCCTGATCATGCGCGTAGCAGGGCTTGCACGCATACCGGAGTTCCGCCTTTTCAATTTTATTATTCTATTCGCCGGAATTTTCTGGTCGATGAAAAGAGAAACGGGCGGAAGTGATTTTTCTTTTTTCGAACGGCTTGGTAAAGGTTGCCTTACTGTGATCACTGCTGTTGCAATTTTTTCTGTCTTCATCGTGATCTATCTGAACTTCGATACCGGATTGATGGAACAATTGAAACATGCGACAGGCGCGAGCCAATATCTCGCACCGGAAACTGCCGGCATTGCTGTATTTGCAGAGGGAATATCATCCGGCTTTGTTATGGCTTATATTTTTCTTTCCTACATCGGCGATAAAAAAGTTCACAAGCATGACCGTAAAGAAATTCAGTTCAATAAATAAATCTCAGAGCCATGAATATCCTGTTGGTAGATGATGATGCGATGATTGCAGAAATGCTCAATCTCAAATTGAGCGCAAAGGGATTTCATGTGAATGTTGCCACGAACGGCTGGGATGCGCTTCACGAGTTATCTGCAAATAAATATGACCTGCTCATTACTGACCTGCTGATGCCCGACATTTCCGGACTCACACTCATCAGCTTATTGAAGAATTATGCATTCGATAAAATGCCGGTCATCATCATTACCAGTCTCGATCGCCCAACACTTGCTTTGTCGGGAATAGGGCTTGGCGTGGTCGATTTTTTTGTGAAGCCCGTCAATGTCGAAAAACTGATACGGCGTGTACAGAAAATTTCGAATGAACAACCCAGTTGAAAAAAATATATTAAAAACTTTTCCTAACAATTTTCAAAAACCCACCATCATGAAAAATTTATTTAAAAAGATACTGGTTCCCGTCGATTTTTCCGAGACCAGTACGAAAGCGGCTGCACATGCATCCTATCTTTCGCGCCTCACAGGAGCCGACATGCTCCTGCTTCATGTTCTTCCGCTGAATAATTATTATTTCGAAATGCCCGAACCTGTCCTCGTTGAAGACAGCCGTGCAGAGATCGGCAGAAGAGCAGAGCAGCAACTCAACGATCTTTCAGAACAGGCAACTTCCGATTATAATATTCATCCGCGCCAGATCAGGAGCCGCGGAAGAGTTGCCAACGAGATCATCCAGACGGCAGAAGATGAAAAAGTTGATCTCATTATTATGGGAACACACGGCGCGAAAGGATTCGAAGAATTATTTCTCGGAAGCAATGCGCACAAAGTGGTCACGCTTGCAAAATGCCCGGTGATCACCATTCAACCTCACGCGAAAGATCCCGGTTTCAAAAATATTATTCTCCCTATCGATCGTTCGCCGCATTCAAGAGAGAAAGTGAACCTCGCTGTGAAGCTTGCTATTGCTTACGATTCGACACTGCACATCCTGGGCCTGCCTGATAATTCCGAAAGCGATGAATATGCAAAACTGCAGATCATTCTTCACCAGGTTGAACATTTTGTAAAAAATTCCGGGGTGAGATGCACATGCCAGACGGCGGCCGGTGAAAACATGGCGCACGAAGCGCTGCGTTACGGAGAAAGGATGAATGCCGATCTTATCATCATCATGACCGATCACGAATCGCGGCTCACCGGAATTTTTCTCGGCCCGCTCGCAAAACAGATCGTGAATCATTCCCGGATACCGGTCATGAGCATTAAACCGCACTACGGCCACTTCGAATCCATGGGACTGGACGGGAATTCGCTCATTTACTGAAGAGCGGAGAAAAAGAGAAGGGTTGTGTTATTTCACAACCCATGTTTTAAAAATGATGTTGTGTTGGAGCACAACCGCCTGTTCTTCTTATCACCTCCTGTCCCGTCCGTGCGCATCCAGAACGCGGTCGGGAACGCGCGTGGCCGGGGCTAAGGTTGTTCCTGCTGTGCTTTAAATTCCCTCTTCCTCTCCTTACTTGATCAGCGAAACTTTCCCGATGTACTTGTGTCTTCCACCGAGAATATCGCGGCATTGGACTTTCCATACGTAGGTGTCAATCTGCGCAATCTCCGCTCCCCCATTTGCATGGCCATCCCATCCTTTGTGAAGATCATCGGTGTAGAAAATTAAATTTCCCCAGCGGTCAAAGATCCAGAATTTATAATTGTCTTCTTCTATTCCGTATTCCTTCGGCATGAAAACATCATTCAGCCCGTCAGCATTCGGCGTGAATGCATTCGGAATATAAAATGTCCAGTAAGGATCGATGCAAACCGGTTCGGTCACAGAATCAATACATCCTGCATTATTTGTCACGATGAGCGTTACAGGATAACATCCCGTATCAGGAAAAGCAAAAGATGGATTCTGCAAAATGGAAGTTGCATTGGACGGATCATAAAATTCCCACAACCATGCTACTGCACCTGTTGATTGATCCGTGAAGAAAACGGTCGGGTCAAGAATATCGGTTGGTTGCGGTGTTGCACTGAAACTTGCATTCGGACTTCCGGAAACATTGATGTAATTATTCATTGTAATATTTCCTACGCACCCACCCGTGCCCGTTACCTGCAGCGTCACCGTGTACACACCCGGGAGCGCGTAACAATGCTGCGGATTCTGTGAAGTGCTTGTTCCGTTGTCACCGAAATTCCACGACCACGCATTGATCACCGAAGGATTTGCAACTGTAGAAAGATCCGTGAAGTTCACACAAAGTGGTGCGCATCCCTGCGTAGTATCGGCAACAAGCGCTGCAATAGGAACTGCATTCACAAAAACCATTTCAGAATCTATGGCTGTACATCCGTTCGCATCCGTAACAGTAATTGTGTAAGTTGTAGTTGTTGCAGGAGTCACTGTAGGATTTGCAGTATTCATATTTCCGGGTTGCCACGAATAAGAATACGCAGTTGTTCCGCCGGCAGCATTTGCATTCAACTGTTGGTTTTGTCCGCTGCAGATGGAAGGTGCTGCAGGAGTATTCACTGTGAGTAAAACCGGTTGCGTGATGTTGATCGTGTAAGTATTTGCACAACCTGTTGCATCGGTAACAGTGCATGTATAATTTCCATTGCAGAGATTCGAAGCTGATGCTGCATTTCCTCCGCTCGGTAACCATGCATAAGTATAAGGAGTAGTTCCACCCGAAGCAGAAATAGTTACAGAACCATCGCACGCACCAAAGCAACTTACATTCGAAAATGCCTGCTGTGTAATATTCACACCCGGTGCATTGGCAACTGTTACCGTATTTGTTATTACACAATTGTTCGCATCTGTAACTGTTACGGTGTAAGTTCCCGGTGTAAGATTATTTGCTGTTGCCGCATTTCCTCCCGATGGTGCCCATGAATAAGTAAATGCTCCTGTTCCTCCCGATGCATTTACAGTTGCACTTCCATCCGGATTATTGCAATGCGCAGTGGTCGATGACATGGCTGCTGTAATTGGAGGAGGTGATGTGATTGTTGTAGTTGAAGTTTGCGTGCAGCCATTGAGATCAGTTACTGTCACTGTATAATTTCCTGCGCAATTATTTGTACAACTCGCAGTAGCACATCCGGTGTTCCATAAAAAAGTATAAGGTTGTGTTCCGCCGGTTGGAATTACTACAAGTTGTCCGTCGCAATTCGCAGAACAAGTTGTCGAAAGTCCTGTCGATGCTAAAGTGAGCGCAGGCGGTTCTGTAATGGTAACCGTAACAGTAGTAGTGCATCCGTCGGAAGAAGTTACTGTGCATGTATAAGTTCCGGGTCCGAGATTCGTTGCAGTTTGTGTAGTTTGTGCTGATGGATTCCAGGAATAAGTGTAAGGTGGTGTTCCTGTTGACGGAGTAACCGTTGCACTTCCGTTATTGGCTGCGTTGCAGGAAACATTCGAAGATGCAGTGAGAGATGCGGTCATTGATCCTGTTGAAGTAATCGTTACTGTTTGCTGAACTGAAGATGCACATGCTGCATTACTTACCGTTACTGTGTAAGTGCCCGCACATAATCCATTTACTGATGGAGTAGTTTGTCCGCCGGGCGACCATGCGTAAGTATAAATTCCATCTCCACCCGTTACGTTTGTAACTGATGCAGTTCCATTGCATGCAGAACAACTTGCATTTGCAGATGTGGAGGACGCAGCAAGCGGATCAAGCACTTGAATGAATTGTGTAAATGTGGAAGGACATTGTCCGTTGATGGTACACGTGATCGCATACGTTCCGGGTGAACTATAAGTATGACTCGGAGGATTTGTTCCTGTGTAGATTGGAGAACCATCGCCGTAATTCCATTGTTGTGGCCCGCCGAGAGAAGTATTCGTGATCGAAACAGTTGCACTCGCACCGCAAATAGGGCCGGTTGGATTGATAGTGAATTGTGCATTGGGTTGAATAACACAAGTAGAATTCGTCCAGTTCAATGTGAATCCTGTGCTGTTGGTATTGTAATTGGAAATCTGCAAACAATAAGTTTGTCCTGCAACAAGTGTATTTGGTGGAGAAAATTCCTGGGAAGGAATTCCACTTGCGAGATTGTATCCGCAGGGAACAGTTCCCGCTTGAGTTTGTTGCCCGAATCCCAAACTTGATCCGGCCCCATAATTATAATTACAACACACTTCTGTTCCCGGGCATCCACTTGTAACATTCCACAAACACCAGTCAAATTCTGTTGCGGGATTTGCAGGATTCGCGGTCCATGCGAATAATCCGGTTTGCAGAACAGTGAATTCAATGAACATATCCTGCTGCGTAGGATTTGCAAAACAACTCGGCGTTTGCCCAGATGATCCGTACTGCGCCATGCTGGATTGCGTGTACGCATTTTCATTGCAGAGAATAATCGGTGTGTTACAGAATTGTCCGCCGGTAGGAGGAGGAATTGTAGAAGTGATACACAATTGAAAAGTTCCGTCGGTTCCCGCATTCGATGCAACGCCTACCCACACCTGTGTGCCTACTGGAATTCCCCAGTTGGTGGTCATCGGTGAACTTCCTACTGCAGTGTTGCAAATCTGGAGAACACCACCTGTTGTGGGGCAGCCTCCGAGGTAAATTACAATTTCTGCATTCGTAAGTGTTCCCGGCGTAACTACAAATTGATTGGAAGATCCTGTTGTAACATAAGTGTACCACACCATGTCAACGGGAACGGTATTGCATCCGCCATAAAGTGTGTTGTCTGTAATTGCTCCTACATCTGTTCCATTCACACAAACAGAATTATTCGTGAGTGTAAGTGAAGTTGCCGTAACGCAGTTCATGGATTGCGCGAAAATTTTTCCAGATGGAAAAACGAACAGCAAACAGAACAGGAAGAAAGTTGTAATTTTTTTCATGTTGTGTTTGTTATTCGGTTATATAAGCAACCTGTTGAACGGGAACAAAATCTTTCGACTGAATTTCCGAATACGGAAGGATCATGATGCGCACATTTTTTTTATTCGGGTAATAGAAATAAGTTACTTCATTCTGCTGGCGCATGGAAACGATATTGTCCATGTACTGTAATGGAATTTCCACTTTGTCGCGCGAGTTGATGACCTGCACCTGGTAAGTGCCTTGCAACTGCTGGTACAAAGCCATCAGTCGTTTCGACTCCGCTCTTGCAGAATCGGCAGCTGTTTGTGCATGACTGGTGTGCATGAAAAACAGCAAAGGCAAAAGAAAAAATAATCTTCTGATCATGATGTATGTTTTTTTAATAAGAGCCAGTTGGGGAATCGCAGAGCGAATGTAGATCAAAAAAACCTGAATTCCTATAGCAAAAATGCACGTTTTCGCTCTTGTTTTTCACACTCAATTATGCATTCATGAATTAAAACTGATGTTATCGGAGTTTAGCAGAGATTTTCTGTCGCGTCCGTTGGTTTTTATAACTTTCGCCAGTAGATTTTTTTTTAGAAAATAACTAATCGTTTTGTTTTATGTGGAGAATACTTTTTGCCGCTTTTCTCTTTTTGCTTTCGCTCCTGGTTCTTTTCCGGGCGCCTACTAATTTTTTCTGGCGGGTTGCTGTTGCCGTAACTGAATTTCCGTGGATCTTTATTTTCACCGCTTTACTTCTTTTCATTTCCTGTTTTTGGGCGGAGCGCTATAAATTAATTTCCCTCGCTATCAGCGGAATTTCCATGATCATTTTTTCGTTGCCGGTGATCAGAGCATACCAGCGCGCTGCATATCTTCCGGATGAACTTGCAAAAATATTTCCATTAGGAAAAAATGTTGGCGGGAAAAAAGATCCTTATTCTTTTTTCAAAATGTTTTCCGGCATCGGGATCCGGGAAGTAACTCCGCAGAAATTCGTTTACAAAAAAATTCCCGGGAATGATCTTGTCATTGATTTTTATGCTTCATCCGTTTCATCAAAAAAAACTCCTTGTCTTATTGTCATTCACGGTGGTTCCTGGTCGGAAGGAGATGAAAAGCAATTGCCTGATCTTAATTCTTATCTCGCCAACCGCGGAATAAATGTGGCGGCGATCAGTTACCGCCTTGCTCCTCAATTCAAAAGTCCTGCGCAGGTGGAAGACACGAAAGATGCCTTGCGATTTCTCGTGGAGAATTCCGGGAAGTTGAACATTGACACGAACAATTTTATTTTACTCGGCCGTTCTGCCGGCGGACAGATCGCGCTTGTTTCAGCTTACAGTTTTCATGATCCGAAAATAAAAGGAGTCATTTCTTTTTATGCGCCTGCGGATATGGTTTGGGGCGGAAGGATCAAAGGCAATCCCTGGGTGCTGAACACGGATAAAGTTTTTGCCGATTATCTTGGAGGCAGCATTGATGAAGTGCCGCAGAAATATTCAGAAAGTTCTTCCTGCGAATATGTTGATGCAAATTCCCCTCCTACTCTTCTTGTTCATGGCGAAATTGATGCGATGGTTTCTTTCCGGCACAGCATTCGCCTTCAGAAAAAATTGGATGAATTTCATGTGAAAAATTACCTGCTCGATCTTCCGGATGCAACACATGGCTGCGATTATAACATTAATGGGCCGAGCGGACAACTGTCGACTTATGCAGTGGAGGAATTTATTTTTTCGGTGACCGGAGGAACGAATGTTCAATGAAAAATTATTTTCAAATATTGCGAAGACGCAGAACATTTTCTTCTCACAGCTGATGACGTAAATCGTTACCATAATCGAAAAGTAAAAAGGCATCTCCAATCGAAGATGCCTTACATAAAGTAGCGAGAGAGAGACTCCCCGCCCGACCGCCGGTCAGGCGGGCGGGGAACTCTCGACCTTTTTTATAAATCTTCTTCCCGCTGCTGACTTCAAATATTTTTCCCTTACGCGCGCTCTTGCAAAATCTTCTGCTGTTTCTGAATAAATTAAAACCCATGGACCGTATCCAGATGTGAATTTTGATGCTCCCGAATTATGATCTTTCAATCGCTGATCAATATTTTCTGTCATGCCAACATATTTCTTTTTCGCAGCAAGACAGCTGATGACGTAAATCGTTACCATAATCAAAAGTAAAAAGGCATCTCCAATCGAAGATGCCTTACATTAAGTAGCGAGAGAGAGACTCGAACTCTCGACCTCAGCATTATGAGTGCTGCGCTCTAGCCAGCTGAGCTACCTCGCCAACTGTTGAATTCTTTGCTGGTATAGTGACAATCAGGACTATAGGATTGTCTTCCCCACCTGAAATTCAAAAATGGAGCGCAAATATAGCATTTTGCCCATCTCGATTTCCGGCTCTTTTTTTCAGGAATTTTCAGTTAAAGTTGTGAGATTAAGATTTTTTTCTACTTTTCCCACCGATTCGTAAATGAGATTCCTTAACGGGAATCTTCATGAAAAATGACAAAGAAAGCAGCGAAAAAACCGAAGAAGCAGACGCCGAAAAAAAAGGCGAAAGCAAAGGTGAAGAGCAAAACAAAAGTTGCTAAACCGAAAGCGAAACCCGCTGTAAAAAAACCATTGCCCAAATCAAAGAAAGTGAAAGCCGCGACTAAAAAACCTGTGGCCATTGTGAAAAAGAAAATTAAATCCGAAGCTGTGATCAAATCAAAAAAAATCAATCCGAAACAAAAAGAAACCCCTGTACCAAAAGCGATCATCAAACCGGCAACTGCAGTTCCAACTCCTCCTGTTACCCATAACACGACACCGCTGAAAAAACCGGCACCAAAATCGAAAGTGAAAGTACCTGTTGTATTGTCACCGGAGTTGATGAAACTTCCTCGCCTTCCGAAAACTTTTCACCTGAAAAAACAAAAAGGAAAACTGGCACCGGGAGAAAAAAGAGTTCTGAAGACTGAAGTGATCACACATCACGTGATCCACGATATGCCTCTGGAAGATCAGAAAAAATTAAAACCGGAACCGAAAGGGAAATATTCACTCGAATATATCATCCGCACACCTGTTTCTCTTCTCTATGATTTTCTGACCACGCCGAATGGACTAGCCGAATGGTTTGCCGATGGTGTGGATCTGAAAAATGATATTTATACATTCAACTGGGATGGTGCAAAGCAAAGTGCCGCGATCGTGAATGCAAAGATCGATAGCTACCTGCGCTTACGCTGGCTCGATAAACCGGATGGATATTATTTCGAATTCAGCATGACGCAGGATGAAATGACCGGTGAAGTTTCTCTCGTTGTTACTGATTTCGGCGATAGTGAAGATGATATTGTAACCGGCAAACGATTGTGGGCTTCACAGATCCAGCGACTCATCAAGGCGCTTGGCACCTACTGAAAAATTCTAAAATAAAAATACCAAATCCGGAGTTTGCCTGCCTGCCCGGTCGGACGGGCCGCAGACAGGGAATTTTTACTTTTTTCCATTTTTATTGCTGTATTTTTACGCTGCACATGCGCAGCTTTGTTTTCATTCTCCGCTCGAACCGGAGCATTCTTCTCCTGTATCTTATTTTTCTGCTGGGCGCCGGTTTTATTCTCGCACATTTCGGAAAAGAACAAATTCATCTTTTCATCAACCGGCATTATTCTTCTGCAGGTGATTTGCTCATGCCATGGATCACGCTGCTTGGCGATGGATGGACGATTACCGTTCTCATTCTTCTACTTTTCGCACTGAATCGGAATTTCTCTTTGTTTACAGGAATAAGTTGCATCCTCGCTTCGGGAATAACACAATTGCTGAAGCATGTTTTTTTTCCCGGTGATCCCCGGCCTGCATTGCTTTTTCGCCCGGATGAAATACGTCTTGTTCCCGGTGTGGAAAATAATCTTTTCGAAACGTTTCCTTCGGGACACACTACTCTTGCTTTTGCATTTTTCATTTGCCTTTGTATCGGTACCGATAAATTGTGGATGAAATTTTTATTTTTCTTCCTTGCCCTGCTTGCCGGCTATTCGCGCATTTACCTTTCTCAGCATTTCCTGGAAGATGTTTACGCGGGTTCGCTGATCGGTACACTTTCATCGGTCACAGTACTTTCGTTCGCGCTTCATTTTAAAAAAATAAATCTGCCGGCACTCACTTTTCAGAAATGAAGATCCGCAACCTGTTTCCTTATTTCGTCATTGCAGTGATCGCTGCTGTACTTTTCATCCCTTATCTCGGTGCGGTTCATCTTTTCGACTGGGATGAAATAAATTTTGCGGAGTGTGCGCGAGAAATGCTGCTGAGTAAAAATTATTCGACGGTGCAGATCGGTTTTCTTCCTTTCTGGGAAAAGCCGCCGCTCTTCATCTGGATGCAGGCCGCGTCGATGAATTTTTTCGGCGTGAATGAATTTGCAGCGCGATTGCCGAATGCTATTTGCGGGATCATCACGCTGCTCACTGTTTATTTCATTGGGAAAAAGATCTACGACGAGAAGTTCGCGCGTATATGGGCGCTTGCATTCGCGGGAAGCATTCTCCCGGCATTTTATTTTCATTCGGGCATCATCGATCCCTGGTTTAACCTTTTCATTTTTCTCGGAATTTACCAGTTCATTATTTACACGAATGAATTTCCTTCTTTGTCTACACAGAAATTATTTCACAGCAGGATCATTTATTCGGCAATTTTTATTTCGCTCGCCGTACTCACAAAGGGTCCTGTAGCACTCCTCATTTTTGTTTTGTGTTTTCTTGTGTGGCGGTTCATGAAAAGACGACCGATCATGAGCTGGAAACATTTTTTTCTTTTTTCTTTCATTGCAACACTTATTCCCGGGACATGGCTGCTGACACTGATCGTGCATGGAAAAGGAAATCTTGTCGTTGAATTTCTTCTCTACCAGGTTCGTTTATTCGGAACGGAAGATGCCGGACATGGTGGAAGTTTTTTCTATCACTGGATCATTCTCCTGTTCGGATGTTTTCCTGCGTCTGTGTTCGCGATACGTGCGCTCGTGCGCAAAGCAAATGACACACCATTTGAACTTCATTTCCTGAAATGGATGCGCATTCTTTTCTGGGTAGTACTCATTTTATTTTCCATTGTAAAAACGAAAATCATTCACTACTCTTCCCTCTGCTGGTTCCCGCTTACTTTCCTTGCGGCCTACACGATCTATAAATTACTTAGCGGTGCATTCGAATGGAAAAAATGGATGACGATACTTTTCATTTTCCTCGGAATATTTTTTGCTGCTGTATTCACACTTCTTCCGTTCATCGATAAATTCAAAACGCAACTCATTGATTCGGGTTGGATAAAAGATCCTTTCGCGGTTGCAAATCTTGAAGTGAATGCACACTGGAACGGATGGGAATGGACCACGGGAATTATTCTGCTGGCACTGATAGCATTTTTTCTTTTCATGATATTCAAAAAGGATTTCCGCGGAATTTATTTTCTTTTTTCCGGGATGATCGTGATCATCACACTTTCAGCAATACTGTTTGTTCCGCGCGTAGAAGAATATTCGCAGCAAACAGCAATCGACTACTGGATCAGCCACGACTGTTCCGATTTTTATCTCGAGACACTCGGCTTCAAAAGTTACGCGCATTATTTCTACGGAGAAGTGCAGGATCATATCAGCAACAATCATCTCTATATTGCATTCCGGAAAAAATATGCAAAAACTTATTACAATTCATCTTTATCAAAATCTGAAAATGAGATTCGCCTGCAGCGCGAATGGATGCTGCACGGAACGATCGACTATCCCGCTTATTTCATTTGCAAGAATACTTTTAAAGACGACGTGAAAAAAAGTTATCCATTTCTCCGGTACACCGGTGAGAAGAATGGGTTTGTATTCTGGGAAAGAGTGCCGTAACAGTTGGCAGTAAGCAGAAGGCAGTCGTGGCAGTAATAAGCGGCAGCGGCAGAAAAATTTAAACTGAGTATTTGGAAATCACGACCGTGAAGGAAATAATTTTCGGGCCATTTTTTTTCGACGTAATATTTTCGAATGTGCTGGCTGATTTTTTTACTTCCTTTTGCTTCAACATAAAATACCAATAAAAAAAACCGCCCCCATTGCTGAGAGCGGTTTTCATTTTTTATTCCAGTTGGCCTTAGTGGCTTACTGTCATTCTTGTTACCGTGCGGTTGCCACCGGCAATGAGTTCTACCATGTAGAGGCCGTTGCTGAGTTCCGCTGTATTCATTTGTACATTCTGTGTTCCGTTTGCAACGTTGCCCATGAGTTTGGAGTAAACAAGTTCTCCAACCATGTTGTAAACGTTGATCGTTACATCAGAAGAATGATCCAGGTTGAAATTGATGTTGGCCTGGTCGTTCGAAGGATTCGGGAAGAGCGTGAGGTTATTCACGCCAACTCCTGCATTTGCAATTCCTGTTGCACACGCAGCATTTGAAACGTTGATATTGTCAATGTAAAGATCATTGCCATAACCATTCGTTGCACGGAAAGCGATGAACACTTTATTGTTTCCGACAAACGGAGTCATGTTCACGCAATCATTTCTCCACTGGTTAGCAGTAGTTGGAAGGAAAGCGGAAGTCTGGTCAGGAACAGTTGCAAGTGTAGAACCGGATTTGGTGTAAACGTTTGTCCATGTTGCGCCGCAATCGGTTGACACAAGAACATCAAGCTGATCAATGTAAGATGCGCTGTAACGTGCATCAGCCACATCGAAAGAAAGTGAAGCGGATGTCATTGCACTCATATCAATCGGTTCAACGATCATGTCATCCACATCACCAATGTTCGGATTATTGTAGAAATCATATTTCGCAGCTCCACCATTAGGCGTACTGTGCGACCATGTAAATCCACCATCAGAATTGCTCACGATCCAGTTCGTATATGGCCATGCAGTGCTGGTCATTGCATTAGTGTAAGGCGTTGTTGTTCCTGATGCAGTAACAACTCCGAAAGGATAAGCATGAGAATCGTTATTGATGTTGTTATCCGTAGATGCATTTGGGTTGGTGGTGGCCACATAAAGAACGTGGTTACCGGCAGTGAGCGTTTGCGTAGGAAGAGTAACAGTAGTAGAAGCGCCTGCTGCAAGATTTCCGCTCCAGTTGTAAGTTGCCGGACCGTTGGAATCAACGTGCCAGTTTACGTCGCAGGAAGTGAGCGCAGTGCTTATGCTGTTATTTTTCAAAGTGAATTGCGGCGCATAAGTTGTTGTGCAAGCAAGTGAAGCTGCTCCGTTTGGAAGTGCATCCAGATTGTAAGGACAGATATTCATGGAGCTTACAAGTCCTGCAAGATTCTGCTGGCCTGCTTCATAAACTTTATTGTTCGGGCAAACCATATAGATCGTTGGGAAATAAGCAATGTTGTATTGCGTATTCCACGGATTGATGGTTGCCGCAGGAGGATCAATGATTGGGAAATTTGTTCCAGCTACCCAATTACCCTGTGTGTTCGTTCCTGTTCCATTGAGATCGGCAGAAGTTGTTGTGCCGTCTCCTTCAATGAAGAAAACATAACACATCTGGTCGATGGTTCCGCTCGGACCATGCTGATCGTACAAACTGTCGAGTGCGCGACCGTTATGATAATTCCAGCAAGGGCCGCACCATGTTGCGGATACGTCAAAGAATACTGTTTTTCCCATTGCGGTCAACTGATAAAGATGCCAGCTGTTTCCGTTAATGTCAGTCAGCGTCCAATCGGGAGCTGTGCTTCCGTTGGTGAGCTGCGCAAATGCACTGGTCGCGGTGAGCGCGATACCTGCTAGAAGAGTAAATGCTTTTTTCATGTTTGTTTTTTTAGGACGGCTTTAATTTGTACTCAATTTTCAAAAAAAAATTGATATAAGTCAATAGCAGATCAAAATATGTTGAGAATTAGCAATAAAATGCAAGGAAAGGTTGGTTTTTGAAGGTTTCCGGTTAATATCAATGCTTCGGAACCTGGTAAATCTCACTCTTCATAAGCCCCCATTTGTTGAATCGGTGTTTAAAGGAAACACTCATGCATCCTAATCCGTATTTCAAACTACGGCTGAAATTAATGGACGATGCTTCATCAAAATATTTTGTCGGGCAGGTGATCTCTGCAATTTCAAATCCGGCGTAAACGATCTGTGATATCATTTGATTGTCAAAAACAAAATCGTCGGAGTTGGCGTGGTAATTTATCGAGGTAAGAATTTTTTTTGAAAATGCGCGATAACCGGTGTGGTATTCCGAAAGTTTCTGGCTGATGAGAATATTCTGCGCGAAGGTGAGACAACGATTGAAAACATATTTGTAAAAAGGCATTCCTCCTTTGCGCGCACCTTTTCCTAAAATTCTCGAACCAAGCACAACGGGATAAACATCATTGGCGATGAGGTACGACATCGAGTAAATAAGTTTCGGTGTGTACTGGTAATCGGGATGAAGCATGATCACAATATCGGCTCCGAGCGATAAAGCTTTATCGTAACATGATTTCTGATTTCCGCCATAACCTTTATTTTTTTCGTGACGGATAATGTGATTGATCCCGATCTCGCGCGCAACACCAATGGTATTGTCCTTACTCGCATCATCCACCAGCACCACTTCGTCAACGATCTCCATTGGAATTTCGCCGTAAGTTTCACGCAGCGTTTTTTCTGCGTTGTACGCCGGCAATACCACGACTAATTTTTTTCCGAGGATCACGGCGACAAATATAAGATGGCATTTGGTTACTTGTTATTGCTTATTGGTTTTTCCCAATAACCTTTAACCGATAACCTAATTACCTTTACCGAATGGAATTTGACATTGTTTCCGATTACAAACCTACAGGCGATCAACCTGAAGCAATACGCCAGCTTACGGAAGGACTGAGTAAAAAAATAAAATTCCAGACGCTGCTCGGCGTTACCGGTTCCGGAAAAACATTCACGATCGCAAATGTCATTGACAAAATTCAGAAACCTACACTGGTGCTCAGCCATAATAAAACGCTTGCTGCGCAATTGTACAGTGAGTTCAAATTATTTTTCCCGGAAAATGCGGTGGAGTATTTTGTTTCTTATTACGATTACTATCAGCCGGAAGCTTACATCGCCACAACGGATACTTACATTGAAAAAGATCTTTCCATCAATGATGAAATTGAAAAACTCCGCCTGAGCGCTACCTCTTCTTTATTGTCGGGCCGGCGTGATGTGATCGTGGTTTCTTCCGTTTCCTGCATTTACGGCATTGGTAATCCTGATGAATTTGCGCAGAATGTCATTCACATAGAAAAAACGCAGAAGATCAGCCGGAATAAATTTCTTCACCAGTTGGTTACTTCACTTTACTCCCGAACCGAAGGTGATTTTCTCCGCGGAAATTTCCGTGTGAAAGGCGATACGGTGGATGTTTATCTTGCTTATGCCGATCACGCTGTACGTGTTTATTTTTTTGGTGATGAAATCGAAGAGATCGAAACGTTTGAAAATTCTACGGGACGTATTCTTGAAAAATTCGACAGCATCAATATTTTTCCGGCGAATATTTTCGTCACCTCGCAGGATACAATGAAGAATGCTATTCACTCCATCCAGGACGACATGATGAAGCAAGTGGAATATTTCAATTCCATTGGTAAAACCGCGGAAGCGAAACGACTGGAAGATCGCGTAACGTATGATCTTGAAATGATGCGCGAACTCGGTTACTGCTCCGGGATAGAAAATTATTCGCGTTACTTTGATGGACGTAATGCCGGCGCACGCCCGTTCTGTTTGCTCGATTATTTTCCGGATGATTTTCTTATGGTGATCGATGAAAGCCACGTGACAGTTCCACAGGTGCGCGCCATGTACGGTGGCGACCGCTCGCGCAAGGAGGCGCTCGTGGAATTCGGATTCCGTCTTCCATCGGCGCTTGATAATCGTCCGCTGAAGTTTGATGAATTTGAATTAATGCAGAACCAGGTAATCTACGTGAGTGCAACTCCGGCAGATTATGAATTGGAAAAATCGGAAGGAGTTGTTGTTGAACAGGTGATCCGCCCGACGGGATTATTGGATCCTCAAATAGAAATACGTCCGAGCAAAGGACAGGTGGATGATCTTCTGGATGAGATAAACCGTGTGGCGGAGCGTGATGAGCGCGTACTCGTGACCACGCTCACGAAGCGAATGGCGGAAGAACTCACCAAATATTTTTCAGGACTCGGCGTTCGATGCCGTTACATTCACAGTGATGTTGAAACGCTGGACCGCGTGGAAATTCTGCAGGATCTCCGCAAGGGAATGTTCGATGTTCTCATTGGTATAAATCTTCTTCGCGAAGGGCTCGATCTGCCGGAAGTTTCACTGGTTGCAATTCTCGATGCGGATAAAGAAGGATTTCTCCGTTCAGAACGATCATTAGTGCAAACCGTGGGAAGAGCGGCGAGGAACATCAATGGAAAAGTGATCATGTACGCGGACCGGATGACGGACTCGATGAAAAAGACGATCGCAGAAACGGATCGCCGGAGAAAAAAACAGATCGCTTATAATTTCGATCACCAGATCATTCCGCGGCAGATCATCAAATCGAAAGATGCTTTGTCGAATGTGCTCGAGCTGACGCGCGGAAAACAAATGAAAACTGATTATTACGTGGAACCGGATACATTGAGTGCGAATATTGCGGCTGAACCGGTTTTTCAATACATGACGAAAGATCAATTGATAAAAACCATTTCTGTTACGAGGAAGAGAATGGAGGCGGCGGCGAAGGAAATGGATTTCCTGGAGGCGGCACGATTGCGGGATGAAATGTTTGCGCTGGAAAAATTAGCGAAGCAAAAGTAATTGCAGGAATTGAGTCCTCCCGGATAAAAATAAATCCGCGAAAATCTGCGGTTAAAAAAAAGACCCGCGTTTCCGCAGGTCATTTGTGTTTTAACACAACCTTATGATCAGTAGGTCATGAACGTGGTGTTATGCTTGATGCGTTTGTTACGCTGTTTTTTCTGGTGCTTGGTTCCGCAGGCGTGCTTAGGCCCGCAGGACTCTGCTACAAATGCAACTACAGAAAAAGCGAGGAGGGCAATGATCACTTTGCCGGTTACAATTTTTTGGAGTGACTTCAACATGGTTGGGTATTATTTCGTGTTTGTAGAACAATATTACAACAATTCCACTCCAAAAACAATTTGTTGGTAAAATGTGCATGAACCTCCGACCAATGCTTTTATTATAACGATAAACAAATGGGTTTTACTCCCATTCAAATCATTGAATTTTTGAATTTAATAAGCGCCATGTCTTTTTCTCATGAACCACTCGAGTGAAAGAAGAAAAAGTAAAAGCGCAAAGATCCACCACACATTAATGAGGTCGACTAATTTTTTCGGATTGTAAATAACCGGTTTGATATCATCGCGGGCATTGAGGATCTCCACGAGTTTCTGCATTTCGCCGGGAAGCACCATCGTTCCATTGTGTTTTGCACAGAGATCGAAAAGTACCTGGTGATCGGCGGTGGAATTCGCTGTTTCTATCAGCAAAGGGCTTACCGAAAAAGTTCCGGACTGTGTATAAATTTTATCGCCCACTTTTGTTTTTGCTTCGTACTTGTATTGTCCCACTTTCCACTGTCGCGCATCGTAATGATAAGCGTGTGCAGTAGGCGTGAAAATTCCCTGGTAACGTTTGCCGCTTTCATCAATGATATCGATGCTCACTTCGGAAGTATTGATCAATTCATAACTCTGGTTGTAAACTTCTGCATCGAACAAAACCGGTTCATTCTCCAGGAAATTATTTTTCACCGACACGCGGAAAAAACTACGGTCGTCGCGCACGGAAAGATATTGCACTGTTTTACCAATGAGTTCATTGAAAATATCGTGGTTCTGGTGATCGGCGAAATCATGCAACCGCCATTGCCAGAATCCTTCTCCTACAAAAACAGAAACTTTGCGATCGCCCTGCTGTGAAAAAACCCAGAGCGGGTAATCTGTTTTCAGCGAGCCGATCTTTTGTTTGAGCAATGGAATGACGGAAGGTTTCGATTGAAAATTCCCGAACGGAGTTTTTACTGCAGGAAATCTCGGAATGTAATTCCGTGCCTCATCACTCAGGTTAAAAAGTGGAAAATCATTTACCGGAACCGCTTCACAATCATTCGCGTTCGAACTGTTCACATTTATTGTGACACCCGTACCGAGTGCGTTGAACTGCTGGTAACGATTGAGCGAGCCGGTGATATAGAACACCGGAATTTTTGCAGCAGCGAGATCGGAAAGTAATTTCTGTCCCTGCGCATTATCAGAAGGAATGCTGTGAAGTATTACGAGATTATATTTGCTCACCGGTTGATCGAAATCATCGAGCAGGTAAGATTCCACTTCATAATTATCATTCGACTCAATGCTTTCTTTCAGTGCGCCCATATCAGGATGAGGAGTGGCGCCAACGATGAGAATTTTTTCGCGGCTGTCGAGAACGTCAATGAAAATATCTTCCGCGTTATTGTGAATATTACTTTCATCATCAAGAACGGAGAGCGCCACCACGTAATGCTGCATGCCCGCATTTGTTGCCGTTAACTGAATCGGAATGGTAGTATTGAACGGATCGGAATTAATATTCACCGGTTGCGAAAAAAGAATCTGGCCTCCTTTTGAAACAGTGAGTGTAGAAGCAGAACCATTGCAACGATGAGCATCAACCACCACTTCAAGCGGAAAAGTATTCCCGAGAAATGCAATACGATTGTGAACGACTTTTGTCAGCACAAGATCTTTCCGGATGGTGGTATCGCCGAGTGCAATTGAAAAAACCGGCGCACGGATCTGTTCAGCGGCATAAACAGGACTTTGTCCTTCATTGTAGATCCCGTCGCTTGCCACGATCACAGCGCCGAGATTACGATCAGAATAACGCGTTTGTAATTCATCGAACATCGTCGAAAAATCGGTGAGCTTGTCTTTAAAACTAAAATCTGTTTTCTCGCGGAAATGATCGCCGAACGAATACGTCTGAACATCGTATTTTTCACTGAGCGCTGCAATGAGCGCATCCAGTTTTTCAGGAAATTCTTTTTTATTAAACGCAGAATCTTTTCCGAGCAAAAGTGATCCTGATGCATCTTGTGCGATCACAATTACAGGTTTCTGCACTTCGCGGAAAATAGTTTTCAGCAGCGGACTCAATAAAAGAAAAGCAAGAATAGAAATGACTGTTCCCCTCAGGATCGCCATTGCAATTTTCAATCTGCGCGAAACTTCACTCAGCCGTTTGTCGCGGAAATACAGCACGAGTGCGTATGCGATGCCGCACAGCACACATAAGAGCGTGTACCAGCGTGGAGCTTCTGTGACAATGGAAAATTTCATTCGGCTGGGAATTTAGAGAATGGAGATCGGAATTTGAAGTGAAATTAATCTTCACTCTCCTCCCTCCTGTCTCAGGACTTAAGTCAGCATTCCTCCGCAAACATTCAGAACCTGGCCCGTGATGTATGAAGAAAGATCGGAAGCAAGAAACAAACATGCGTTCGCTACATCTTCCGGAGTTCCGCCGCGTTTCAGCGGAATTCCTTCTCTCCATCCTTCCACCACTTTCTGATCGAGCGCTGCGGTCATTTCTGTTTCGATGAATCCGGGAGCAACTACATTGGAACGGATATTTCTTGAACCGAGTTCGAGTGCAATTGATTTTGTAAACCCGATGATGCCGGCTTTTGATGCCGCGTAATTCGCCTGTCCCGCATTTCCGCGAACGCCTACCACTGAACTCATGTTGATGATGGATCCTTTTCTTTGTTTGAGCATGGGACGCTGTACTGCTTTTGTGAGATTGAAAACAGATTTCAGATTTGCTTTTATCACTTCGTCCCATTGTTGTTCGCTCATGCGCATGAGGAGCGTATCGCGCGTGATGCCTGCATTATTCACGAGCACATCGACCGTTCCGAAATCAGTGACAACTGCGTTCACGAGATCTTCTGCTGCTTTAAAATCGGCGGCATCTGAACGATATCCTTTTGCTTTTATTCCGAATGAAGACAATTCTTTTTCGAGCGCTTCCCCTTTTTCTACTGAGGATAAATAGGTGAATGCAACATCGGCTCCGTGTTTTGCAAACAGAAGAGCAATTCCGTTTCCTATTCCGCGGGACGCACCGGTAATGAGCGCTTTTTTCCCTTCTAAAATTTTCATAGAGGATGAATGAGTTACTGAATTTTCAAAGATAACAGAAAAAGAAGGGACGCATTCTTGCGGCCGGAAGGCATCTCTCATTGGGAATCAACGAAAAAATATTTCCTGCTTTCTGTCGGAAAATTGTCATAACCGGCATTCTTCTTGTTTTATGAGCCGGTACAATAAAAAAAATGCCTTGAAATTTGGATAAGTAAAATGAACGACTACATTTGTATTAGTTCTGCCGCCCGGCAGGACGACTTAAGAAGAGCAGCGCTTTTGGGGTTAAGCGTTGCTCTTCGCTTTTTAAACCAATTTTTTTCCTTTTCTTTTTTTCGGTGATGCAATTGTAAATTGTTTGTATTTGTTTTTTGCCCAATTGTGCGGCCTCACAAGTTCTGTTCCGAGTAATTCCCAGCGGTGTGGCTTATTCTTCTCCATCAATAGCAGGATATAATGATACGCTTGCACAGAAGGAGAATGGAATGAGAATCCTTCTTTCGCAAGTTCCTGCATGAGTTTGCAGATCGTCCTGTCGCGGATGGTGAGCATTTTGTTATTCCGGTTCCGCTCAATGAATTTCGATGTGCTTTCCACCATCGCCATCGCTTCATCCGGATGCCCGCGTTCAATCATGGTCATGATGCGCAGGTATCGCAAATTGAGTTCCCATCCGAGTTTGTCTTTCATGATCACATATTTCTGACTGACGATGCGGGAACATTCTTTGAATTCACCGAGCATAAAATGACAACATGCTTTTGTGTAAACAAGAATATCCCGCCTGAAGTCTCCCATTACCCGGGTTCCTTTATTTATGAGTTCATCGATCAGGTCTTTTGCTTCCCGGTATTTTCCCAACTGGAAAATATAATTGATCTCGCTTCGCTTACTCACTACAACATTCATGGAAGATTCTGAAAAATATTTTCTTGAATTCCTGAGCTGTTCCAGAGCCAATTCATAATTACCAAGCAACGCCTGGAATTCGGCCATCTGGCTGTACCATGTACCAATGCGGAATTTTCTTCCAACCACTTTATCATTTTTCAACCACTCTAATGTTCCCTCCAACAATGCGAGTCCCTCTTTGAACTGATTCCGCTGGTGAAACAAAGCGAGTTCGAAATAATAAATAGTGAACAGAATATTTTTTGTTTTGAATTTTGTATAACCGGATCTCAGCGATTTCAGCGTGTTCTCCATATAAGATTCCATCTGTTCAGGATCTGCATTCGGATTGAATACATCGTAACTGTTTAATTCAATGAGCAGGTCATTCGCTTTCTGATTGGCCATTTTTGCCTCTTCATAGAATTCGATCTCCGAACCAATTTTTTTATAATATTCAAATCCTTCCTTCATTCCGCCCAACCATTTCTTGATATATAACGCGTCGAGAAGAATGGAAAATAATTCATATCGCTTCGATGTGCTGATCACTTCCCGCAGGATAGTCGCGCCAACCGTAACGCGAAGCGGAGTGTAGCGCAACAATTCGTGAAGGATCATTTTCTTCCGCAAATGGATCTGGATCGGATGCATCTCATCTTCGTAACCGAATCTTGAAATGTTGATGTCGATGAGCAGTGAATCCAGCACACGCGCAAAAACACGGTTCTTGATCCGGATAATTCTTGAATCTGTTTGTGAATTGTACAAGTGAAGGGAACATTCTTCGAGGGTGGGACACTCTTCCCGCGCCAGAACATATTCAGAGAGTTCCCAATACTTCGTCTTCTCATTGCGCATACTGAAAGAAGTGAGAAATTTTTTCGTCACTTTTTTTTGTATGGGTGAGAGTGATTTGAGAAGCTTAAATAGGTTCTCCATAAAAATGATGGATTAAATATAACGAATGTCCAAGATAAACGGTAATGTCTGCCTGTTCCTGACTATTATTATAGAGGTTTGCTAAAATTATTTTAATCGCAAAACTTAAAACCACCTCTCATGAAAAACAAATTCCTACTCCTCGCAGCTGCCGTACTTCTTTCTCTTTCTCCTGTTCTTGCAGGAACGAATACGGCGCCCAAAAAGTCAGCTTCTATTGACAACACCACTAGCTATTGTGGCGTAACAGCGCAACAGATATACGATTACATGCTTTCACATGGAATTACCATTAAGTCCATCGAGACGATCCCAGGAAGCTGCAACGTGTATGTGTATGATGTGAACAATATAAAATACATCGTTTACATCAGCAATGGCGTGATCACAGGTTACGATGTTGTTAACGGATAAAAAAATGAATTGATCTGCTTAATCTGTTGTTTGTTTTACAAATAATTTTTTGAATGGATACAGCTTGTTTTTATTAAAGCAACACTTTTTTATTCGCCTTTCTTTCAAATTTCAGGAAAATTAGCTGAACGAATGTCCTGAAATAGCACCGGTCGTAACGGCCGGTGCTTTATTTTTTCCTAAACTTTTCCATCCATTTTCTTCTTTCCGATTTTGATTTACCTTCATCGCCTGAAACAAAATCACTGCTTATGTCTTCCAAACCCAGTTTCCGCCAGCGTTTTCGTTATTCATTTGAGAATACCATTGCCAAGGGCCCGATAGCTATCATCGGCTGGCTCGCTGTACTCTCTGTACTCATTGTGATCATTGCCGCGATCATCATTGTGATCGCACATCTTTGTGCCGATTCAAACAATCCGGGAACTAAACCAGGGTTTGCCGAATCCATGTGGCAGAGTCTGATGCGCACAATGGATTCCGGAAATCTTGCGAATGATGGAAACAGTCTTGAATATACACGAGTCGAAAAGTGGGGCGTACGCGGACTGATGCTGGTGGTAACAATCGGCGGAATTTTCATTCTCAGTACACTCATTGGTACCATCACTTCCGGATTGGAAAGCACCATTGAAGAATTGCGCAAAGGAAGATCGAAGGTCCTTGAGAACAGGCACACGCTGATCCTCGGATGGTCGCCAAAAATTTTCACGATCATTTCTGAATTGCTGATCGCTAATGAAAATCAGAAAAAACCGCGCATCGTTATTCTCGCTGATAAAGACAAAGTGGAAATGGAAGATGAGATCCGTTCTAAATTTCCTTCCACAAAAAACACCAAGATCATTTGCCGCACAGGAAGTCCGCTTGATCTTGATGATCTTGAAGTGGCGAGTCCGCATGATGCAAGATCAGTAATCATTCTTTCGCCGGAAGATGTGGGCAACCCCGACACGTACGTGATCAAATCTATTCTTGCACTTACCAATAATCCGAATCGTAAAAAAGATCCTTATCACATTGTTGCTGAATTGCGCAATGAAAAAAATATGGAAGCAGCGGAATTGGTTGGTGGGAATGAAGCATCGATCATGCTTTCGGGCGACATCATTGCGCGTGTCACTGCGCAAACCTGCCGCCAGTCGGGATTAAGTGTAGTGTACACCGAACTCATGGATTTTGATGGCGCGGAAATTTATTTTAAAGACGAAGCGACATTGACAGGAAAAACCTATCGCGAGGTGATCAGCGCATTTGAAGATTCTGCCGTAATGGGAATGATGCGTGCGAATGGAGAATTACTGATCAATCCGCCAATGGATACCAAATTTGCAAAAGGAGACCAGGTGATTGCCATTACGGAAGATGACGATACACTTGTTGTTGGAAAAACTTTGCCGCCGAAAGCCGACACGTCGGTGATCAGCATTGGCGAAAGAGAAAAACCAGGAAAGGAAAGAACGCTTATTCTGGGGTGGAATGAAAAAGGATCTGCGATCATCAGCGAACTCGATAATTATGTTGCGCAGGGTTCAGATGTGATGGTGGTATCGTCAGACAATTCTTCGGAAGAAGACACTAAGGAGATCAAAAAAAATCTGCAGCGTCAGAATCTTGTTTACCGCCACGCAAATATCACAGAGAAAGCCGTTATTCAGTCGCTGGATATTCCTTCTTACAACCACATCATTCTTCTTTGCTATAACGACATGGATGTGCAGGAAGCAGATGCGCAAGTGCTGATCACGCTGCTTCACCTGCGGAATATTTCGGAAGCAGGGGGAAAAGAATTTTCAATTGTTTCTGAAATGCGCGACGTACGTAACCGCGCGCTCGCAGAAGTGGCGAAAGCAGATGATTTTATCGTGAGTGATAAACTGATCAGTCTTTTGCTTTCCCAGATCTCGGAGAACAAACGTCTCGAAGCTGTTTTCAAAGATCTGTTCCGTTCAGAAGGTTCAGAAATTTATCTTAAGCCGGCGAAAGAATATGTGCAGATGGGCAAGCCCATGAATTTTTATACCATTCTCGAAGCAGCATCGCAACGGGGAGAAACTGCTATCGGTTATCGCATCACCGCACAATCTTCTGATCCGGCAAAAGCGTATGGTGTGAAAGTGAATCCGTCGAAATCAGAAATGATCACTTTCTCTCCAGCCGACAAGATCATTGTTCTTGCTGAGGATTAGAATTTTTGAACTTTATTTGTTTTATAAATTAGTTATCATGCGGAAATGAAATGATTTCAATAGCGACATCATCTACAGATGCTTTATTCTTTATCAATTCTAATGCTACATAATAACCAATCTTCATTTACCTTCACACTATGGATTATTATGTTTACATAAAAACACTGCACGTCATTTTTGTAGTTACGTGGTTCGCTGCATTATTTTACATGCCGCGTTTACTCATCTATCATGTAGAAGCTGATGCAAAACAGGAACCGGAGAGAACAATTCTCAGCACACAATTCAAACTCATGCAGAAAAGATTGTGGTATGCTATCGGCTGGCCTTCGATGCTGCTCGCCACTATTTTCGGTATGTGGATGTTCGGTTTAAATCCCGGTTTGCTCAAGGAAGGATGGTTCATTCTCAAATTATCTTTCGTCGCAGGATTACTTCTTTATCATTTTCAAACTCATTTTATTTTCGCAATGCAACAGAAAGATGTTTTTAAATGGTCGTCGTTCAATTTAAGATTGTGGAATGAAGTTGCGACCATTTTTCTTTTTGCGATCATGTTTCTCGTGATCCCGAAAAAAAATTCCGACTGGGTGTGGGTCACACTTGGCCTGCTTGTGCTCACCGCGATCCTGCTGGCAAGCGTTGCGATCTACAAAATAAACAGGGACAAGAAGGAGAAGGCAGGAGGCAAGCAATAAGCAGGAGGCAGTGCGGAGAAAATTATTTTTTCAATATCCAGACTCCCGGCAGATCTTTATTCACCGTTGAAAGAAATTGTTCCGCTTCCGTTTTTGAGTCGAATGAAGCGATGCCGATGTGGGTGAGTTTGCTTGACAAGCGTTCAACTATTTCCGGTTTGAATCCTTTTTTCTCCAGCACCCGCAGATATTTTGTCACATTTTCCGGAACAGCAAACGCACCTGCTATTACATAATATTTTTTTTCGCCCCAGGATGAACTATTTTTCAAATGAAGATCATTCATTTTCGCCACCATTGTGGAATCGGGAACAACTTTGTGAATGTCAACGATAATATCCGGCGCGTTATCTGCAAGATTGATGTGCGCAATTCCATTTGCATCGGGAACAAGATCTCCTTCATCTTTCCCGGGAAGATTGCGCGAAATTTTTTCCGGGTTGTACAATGAATACTTTTTATTTCCGAACCAGCTGAATCCGGCAAGAGCATTTGTCTTCACAGAAGTAAACCATAATCCCGCAATTAGTAATGGCAGCAGTATAGCGACAGTCACCAGGGCGGCACGAGTGCGCCGGGGGCGCGTTGCAATTGCTTTTTCGGTGATCGTTTTTTTCTCTTCCGGAACAACACGATCGATGCGCTCAATTGGTTTCCTCCGATCAGGAATTACATCCGTTATTACAGGCAACGAACGGAAAGAGGTCAATCCGAATGAACCGATGAAGTAATTTACTTCCGTGGTCGCTTCGAAAGAAATATTTCCTTCCACATCACCCGAGATCATTCCGAGATGATGCAATTCTACGCGCTCATTATTTTTTATTCTGCGTGCAAGATCTTCAGAAAAATAACGGATGGCATTCATCGCTTCATCAAAACTGCATCCATTCTCATTCACGATCGTTTGGGCAAGCAGTCCATCGTTCTGCCGGAGATGCTTATTGAAAACGATCTGCTTAGAAGGAGGAGTGAAGGTATGTTCAGTTGGATTTACTTTCGCTGAAGAATAATTGGAAACAAAAGCGCCGAAGCCGGGCACAACAACACAATCGTGTTTAAAAAGCAATTCACTGATGTAATGCGGAATATTCACTTCGGATTTGTCCTAAGCGTCAAAATTAGTCAAACACCGCCCGAAATAAATTTTGTTTTTTCAACGAAATATCAACGGTTTCAGAATAAGGGAATTATAATATTGCTAATGGGCTAATGAGGTGATCTGCTAATGTTCAGAATAATTCATTAACTCATCACCCATAACCCCTCACTTTATTATCTCAAAAAATCCTTTGTAATTCTTTTTCGTGTCCTGCACCGAGAGAATGTAATAATACGTTCCATCAGAATATTTACTTCCGTCCCAGTCATTCGCATAATTATTCTTCGAATACAACAACACTCCCCAGCGATCATAAATATCGAGGTGATTGCTTGCATAGTATTCGAGATACTTGAATTGCAAATGATCATTGATGCCATCTCCATTCGGCGTAACCACATTCACCGCTTCTACTTCTGCAGGTATCACATCTACATCCTGGCAAATAGTATCGAGACAAGTCTGACTGGTTTCAACAATGAGGCAAACCGTGTGTGTGCCCGGATGCGTGTACGTGTGCACAGGATTCTGCGATGTTCCCAACAAAGTGGTATCGCCGAAATCCCAGAACCAGGCGAATGGTGTGCCCGAATAATAATTCGACTGATCAATAAAATTTCCAGCAACCCCCGCGATAAAAGGTTGCGGCGCAAAAGTAAATGCAGCACTCGGATCCGGAGCAATCACAAGCACAGGATGAATGGTATCGGAATAACAACCATTGAGCGTGGCGTATGCTGTGTAATTCGTAGTAGAATCCGTAGTGGAATTATTTATTGCATTGCCTGAAATATTTCCGTTGCCGGTATCCACAACAGTCGTCCATGTAAAAGCTGAACCATTTAAACAACTTGTCAATGCAATATTGTATGGTGTGCCCGAACAAACTGTTTCCGGATCTGGCGATGCTGTAATATCCGGCGTTGGTTTTATTGTTAGATATCTTCCCACAAGCCCGGTCACTGTATTCCCACACGCATCAGTGATCACCGGTGGTGAAACGAAAAGCGAAGTAGATGTATCACAGAAAACAGGACAATTCGGAATATGAAATGTGAGCGATTGAATAGTGGTTGCAAAACTGCAACCGACCGGCGTTCCCACCACAACAGGTCCGCTTAGCCATGGATGCGTGACAGTAAATGGTGGCACTCCGTATTTGAAATATGCTGTTCCTGTGAATGTACAATTACGCGAACAGACTCCCGCCGCCTGCACACTGAATCCGTTTCCGAATTTTTCCACCGTGTGTCCAACAACGAATGCCTGGAATGGCCACAGTGTTGTAAATGGATCATGCCGGATGTAAGTGGTGTTGCAACCTGCACCCGGTTGTGTTCGCTGCAAATGCATGCGCAAATAAAAAGTACTCTGCGAACAGGATTGCGGGAAACAACACATCAGCGGAGAACGCATGTTGAATGTATCGAGGTAGGCAGTTCCCGGAAGATTGCCGCCGTTTGCAATTGGAATAGTAAAAACCTGCGAGATGTTACAAACAGTACTGAACCACATTGCACCATCAGCCATGATCGCCGTCGTAAATGGATCAGCATAAAAACTGGAAGTGACCACGAGGCCGGTCACAGATATTTGTCCGGGAAGGGTAACAAGAATACTATCGGAATTATAAGCGGGCGCCAGGCAGGAAGGCATGTATCCGCCAACCCACAACGCTGTTGGCCCCGTAATGAGCGGATCAATCGTAACAGGATATGTTCTTGAAGGATCATTGAGCCAGGAAGCAGGAATACTAATTTCAAGGATCGTTTTTCCGTTCTCAATTTCTGTTTTGTAAGTGCCGAGCGTCCATTGGTGATTCGCATCGTACACAATGGGCAAATGCAATGTTGCATTCACATTTTTTTCTGCATCCACCAGGATCATGTCGCCTTTCCATCCATCATTTTCTTTCCGCCCATAGGTAACATCATTCTGCAGATTCATTCCATGCGGAATATTCAGCTCTTCACTAACCGAGAAATCCGTGGTGGAAATATTCAGAGGTTGTGTTATAACATAACTGTACTTTACCGCATTTTCGTGCATTTCTACGATCCTGTTCACGCCCGGAACAACATTATTCATCAAGCAGCGATTATCTTCTACTGAAATATTCCCGGAGAAATTCCAGGTACCATTCACCTTACAATTATTCCCGAATGAAAATAATTCTCCGTTCAATGTGGAAAGCGCCATGCTACCATCCGAATAAAAATAAACAGGATGCGGCTGATCTGTTGCACTCCATCCGCCATTTTCCATTGGAGAAAGTGTGCTGTTAATGGGAACCAGATCTC
Organism: Bacteroidota bacterium; assembly: GCA_016194975.1. Taxonomy (NCBI): domain Bacteria; kingdom Pseudomonadati; phylum Bacteroidota; species Bacteroidota bacterium. The sequence goes on along the minus strand of JACQAM010000009.1, from coordinate 130,730 downwards.
CGTTCTCCCTGTAATAATTGATCGGCCGCTCGCAGGTGTGCACGATCACGCGCCCGTCGGGCGTAATGTATGTGCTGGAATTTAATTTTCTTTCAGTGACCACTTCCTGCCATTGATCGCGATCAGCAAGAAGAGCACGGGAAGAAGTTGAATCTTTTTCAGAGGTTTGCAGGGGAGCATTCAGTCCGGCAGGAAAATATTGTTGTGCAGATAATACCGGTGTGATCAGCAAAGGGAAAAGCAACTTCATCAATTGCCGGATGAAATTCATGGGTAAGGATTTTAAGGGCGTTTGCGAAATTAAAATTAGGAAATTTTCGCTTACAAATGCAGGAGTTCAGGCGATGCTTTTCTTCGAAAATTTCCACAAAAAGAAAAATGAGCCGGCGCCGAGCAGCATTGTCACCGCAACAACCATCATTGGCATTTCCCAATCGTGAACCGCTTTGGAATGCTGGTTGCCATATTCGATAAGAATGGAAGTGGCGTTGAAAAAAAAGTGCATCAGCACATTCGTTCGTAAGGAGCCGGTCCACAGAAACGCATAACCAAGAATGAGCCCGGCAAGAAAGATCGATAAAAATCCTGCGGGATTGAAATGAATGAATGCAAAGAAAAGCGCCGTAACGAAAACAGAAATATTTTTTTTCTTCGTCCACTCGATCATCACCTGCTGAATACAGCCACGGAAAAAAAGTTCCTCGCACACCGCAGGCACCAGCCCGCTCACGAGGATCACGATAAAAAGATTTCCCGCATCAGGCATGCTCTCCATCCAGTCGCTCGCCTGCTGCCCCGTTTCCTGCATTATTTTCAGATCGGGATTCATCAGTTTCATCTCCACGTATTGGGCGATCGCATCAAGGCCGGGAATGATGAGTATCATCACAAGAATTCCGATGAGAAGAATTCTAAGATCCACTTTCACACCATGGCGGAAAAAAGAAAAACGTTCCATCGGAAAAATATTCGCATAAACCATTGCAGGGATCATGAAAAATAAAATTTCTGAAATCACTTGCCCTGTTCTCGCATAACTCAGCGGGTAACCATCGGAAGGAGAAGTTGCGCCCAACCACGCAAGACTATTCGCATTTGCAAAAAGCTGGAACAATCCCACGCAGGCAAAATTCAGAACGATGAGCAGCCACAAACGCATGCCCGGACTGAATGAAATTACTGGTCGTGGTGGTGGATTATTCTGATCCAATGAAGTGGCGCTTTATGAGTAAATTTGCGCTAAGGTAAGGGCTACCGGCCGATTATTCCGAAGTAAAATATTTCTCTGCACTTACGAAGGGTTATGATCTCCATTGGCAAAATAACACTCCCCGATTTTCCGCTCCTCCTCGCACCGATGGAAGATGTGAGCGATCCGCCGTTTCGTTTTGTTTGTAAACAGCATGGCGCCGATCTCATGTACACCGAATTTATTTCTTCCGAAGGACTCATCCGCGATGCGATCAAGAGCAGAAAAAAATTAGACATCTTCGATTACGAACGCCCGGTGGGAATACAAATTTTCGGTGGTGATGAAGAAGCAATGGCGATGTCGGCAAGAATTGTGGAAACCGTTCAGCCCGATCTTGTGGATATAAATTTCGGTTGCCCTGTGAAAAAAGTTGTTTGTAAAGGCGCCGGTGCAGCAGTGCTGAAAAATATCGATCTCATGGTGCGCCTCACGAAAGCTGTTGTGAATTCCACTTCGCTTCCTGTCACAGTGAAAACACGATTGGGCTGGGATAATAATTCAAAAAATATTCTTGAAGTTGCTTTGCGTATGCAGGACGCGGGTGTGAAGGCGCTCGCTATACACGGGCGTACGCGCACGCAACTTTACAAAGGCCCGGCCGACTGGACACTCATTGGCGAAGTGAAAAATGATCCGCGCATAGCAATTCCCATTTTCGGAAATGGTGATGTGGATTCGCCGGAGAAAGCGCTCGAGATGAAAAATAAATTCGGGGTCGATGGTGTGATGATCGGCCGCGCGAGCGTGGGACATCCGTGGATCTTCAACCAGATAAAATATTTTCTTAAAACAGGAAAACAGCTGCCTCCTCCTTCCATCGAAGACCGCGTGAATGTGTGCAGGACTCATTTGGAAAAATCGGTGGAATGGAAAGGCGAGCGTCTTGGTATTATTGAAATGCGCCGCCACTATGCAAATTATTTCAAAGGCCTTCCCGATTTCAAAGAAGTGCGCACTCAATTGGTGACGGAAGATTCACTGCAACGATTAAATGAAATGCTGGACGCAGTAAAAGAAAAATTTTCACGGGTTGTGATTTTTTGATCAGCCGTTCAACGTTCCCTTTATCACCTGATGAATTAATGCCATGCAAAAATTCAAAGCATTACTCGCCACCTTCTGCATCTTTCTCGGTTTGTTCGCCGTGCTTTTTTTTCGTTTCTATCGCGGCCACATCATCCCCTATCCTCTGCTGTGGTTGCTGATCAGCGGATTTTTTTCATTAGCGGGATTTATCCTGCTTCTTTCGGTCAAAAAAAATACCGATAAGAAAAAAGCGGATGATCTTTTCACCGTTATCAGCCGGATAAAAAAAGAAGGGGAAAAAATTCCGGTGAACCTGCGCGAGTGCGAAGTGAAAAGTAATTCCTGGGTGGAGACGGTCGATAAAAATCAAAACCGGTCTGACGCTGTCGATCTCGCGCTCATTGCCATTGGCGGTACCGGCGCGCTCATCAGTTCTGCATTGCGCAATTCCAATTCAGAAAAAGAAATAAGCCGTCAGCAATCGGTGATCATTTTCAAACACAATAACGAGATCTTCCGCAGCCCGGTGATGGATCGGGAAGAGATCACGTTGAAAATGCTCATTGACATTCACGAAAAAACTTTTATCTACCGCGACCGTAAGGATCGCCGGAAATATTATTTCGATCTGGAATTTCTTGATAAAAAGTAGAAGGAGAATGATCAGTTTGTGAATGAAATTTTTTTGGAGCGCACCGCTTTCACTTCGAATTTTCTGTGTGCCCGTCCGTGTCCCGCCAGAGCGGGGACGTGGCCGGGGCTATGCGTATTCACTTCATCACCTTTAATTTTCTCCTGTGTCTTCCTGTGAACTTTGTGGCTGGTTTTTCCCCACGGAAGAATTCAATTTTGAATTTTTGAATTTCCAGAAGGAAAACTAGTTAATGAACAACTTCTTCAATTCAGTCGCATCTTCCGGTTTCATTTTTCCAGCGAGGATCAACGCCAGTTGCCTTCTGCGCAACGCTCCTTCATACCTTTCTTTTTCCTGCTCTGTTTCCGGCACCACAGGAGGAACCGGCAATGGTTGCCCGTTCTGATCAACGGCAACAAACGTGTAGATCGCTTCATTGCTTTTCACGCGCTCACCCGAAACGGGATCTTCCACAAAAACATCAATGAAAACTTCCATCGAAGAATTGAACGAACGCGAAACTTTTGCTTCCAGCGTAACAATACTCGCATACGCTATCGCCGAATGAAATGAAACATGATTCACCGTTGCAGTCACCACCACCCTGCGGCAATGGCGGTGTGCGGAGATCGCTGCTATCACATCCATCCACTCGAGCAGCCGCCCACCGAATAAATTATTCAGGTTGTTCGTGTCGTTCGGCAAAACATGATGCGTTGCCACAGCAAGTGATTCTTTGGGAGCTTTTGGTTTCATAGTGTAAATGTAGAATGGAGAATGGAGGGAGAAGTAATGAGATTTGTTTTTTTTCTCACAATTATTAACGCACATACGTTGAAATACTGCTCCTCTCCAAACTCCCCCCTCCTCCCTCCTGACTATATTTGTCCCAATGAAAAATCTATTCGGTGTCCTCCAATACGTGCGTGGTTACTGGCGTTACGGCATCGGCAATATTATTTCGAATATTCTCTCGGTCGTTTTCGGTGTGTTCACACTGGCCATGATACTTCCTTTCCTGGATCTTCTCATTTATAAATCCAATGCAGAATACAGTTCCATCCTTGCACAGGGAAAACCTAAGCTTGGACTTTCTGTGGATTCGCTGACCAAATATTTTAATTATGAATTCAGCGGGATCATTCTTGAAAAAGGAAAAATGCACGCGCTCGTTCTCATTTGTATTTCCGTGGTCATCGTTTTTTTCTTCAAAGCTTTTTTCCGTTATCTCGGCATGTTTTTCCTCGCGCCTATCCGCAATGGCGTTGTGAAAGATCTGCGTAATTCCGTTTACCTGAAATCGCTCGACCTTCCGCTCTCCTATTATTCCAACGAACGCAAAGGCGATATCATGTCGCGCATTACGAGCGATGTGCAGGAAGTGGAATGGAGCGTGATGAGTTCACTCGAGATGATCTTCCGCGACCCGGTGAACATTATTATTCTTCTCGGCGTTCTTATTTATGTAAGCCCCGGGCTCACACTTATTGCATTTATTCTTCTTCCTCTGGGCGCCGCACTTATTTCCATTGTCGGAAGAAGCCTGAAAAGATCTTCTTCGCGTGCGAAAGAACAACTCGGCTTGCTGTTTTCCATTATGGAAGAAACGCTCGGCGGGTTGCGCATCATCAAAGGATTCAATGCGGAGAAAAAAATGGATGAAAAATTTGCTCACGTTAATCAACAATACACGAAGCAAATGGTTCACACGTACCGTAAAGTCGATCTCGCTTCACCGATGAGTGAATTTCTCAGCTCTGCGATTATGATGGTGCTCGTTTATTTCGGCGGAAAACTTGTATTGGGCAATGAAGCATCGCTCGACGGAAAAACATTTATTTTTTATATCCTCACTTTTTCTCAACTCATCACTCCTGCAAAAACGCTGACCGGCGCCTATTCCAATATTCAGAAAGGATTAGCATCCATCGACCGCATCAATAAAATATTGCACGCCGAAGTTGCCCTTCGCGATAAAGAAAATCCGAAGCCACTTGAAAATTTTAAAAATGAAATTCATTACCGGAATGTTTCTTTCGCCTACGTGCGCGGCGACGAAGGTTATGCGTTGAAAAATATAGAACTAAAAATTCCAAAAGGAAAAACGGTAGCGCTCGTCGGTCAATCCGGCTCGGGAAAAACAACACTTGCTGATCTGCTCCCGCGATTTTACGAACCTTCATCAGGGCAGGTACTCATTGATGGAACCGATACGCGCGAGGTGCGCACGAAAGACCTGCGCGCGCTCATGGGAATTGTTTCGCAGGAATCTATTTTATTCAACGACACTGTTCACAACAACATTTCTTTCGGAGTTGAAAATGCAACACGCGAAGAAGTGATTGCTGCGGCGAAAGTTGCGAACGCGCACGATTTCATTATGGAAATGCCGGATGGCTATGACACCAACATAGGTGATCGCGGAAATAAAATGTCGGGCGGACAACGCCAGCGCATTTCTATTGCAAGAGCCGTGCTGAAAAATCCTCCGATACTTATTCTCGATGAAGCAACATCAGCGCTCGACACGAGCAGCGAAAGATTGGTGCAGGATGCGTTGAATCGGCTTCTCCAAAACAGGACTTCAATTATTATTGCGCATCGGCTGAGCACTATTCAGCACGCAGACGAAATTATTGTTTTACAAAAAGGAGAGATCATTGAACGCGGCACACATACCGAATTGCTGGAGAAAAAAGGTGTGTATAAAAACCTTTACGATCTGCAGGTATTCAATTAGGGAGAATTACAGATAATACAGATATACAAATTGTGCGTTGGTCATCGCGAGTGAAGCAAGTCGGTTTTGAGCGAGGGTCAAGCGTGATGATCTGTGTTATCTGAAATCCCCCCTGAATAAGTAAGACTTTTCACTGAATGATTACCGGAATAGAACACGTTTCCTACCTTTGCTTTACAACAATCAGAAAAAAAATCAACCATGAAAAAACAACTACTTTCTCTTCTCGTCGGCGTTTCAGTTGCAACTATGATGAATGCGCAGGCTTATATTCCCAATGCCGGATTTGAAACCTGGCAACAGTACCTGGGAGAGCCGCAGGAACCGCAGGGCTGGATCTCACCGAATATTTTTGCATCACCGGCTTACAATCCTGCTAATCCAACTGTAGCCACCGCTGCCGGATCTCCCGATAATTACCAGGGAACTTATTCGTGCAAAATCGTTACAAAGACACTTGTGCAGAATCCTGACACGAATAATATTCCGAATACTTCCGGTTATGTTCTGACCGGTCAATTCTCTATCTCAGCCCCAAACATCCGCCCGGGTTATGCTACAGCACAACGTCCCGCAACTTTTACTTACTACGCAAAATATTCGCCGGTGAATACAGATACTGCGTGGGCAATTGTTACGCTCACACACTGGAATACATCCACGAACATGCGCGACACTATTGGTTGGGGATTAGATTACATCCCGTCAGCAATTGCAGCTTACACGATGCGTACTTTTTCCATTAACTACCTGCAGACAACTGCCCCGGACACTTGTACGATCTGGTTCAGCTCAAGTAGTTTCAATACACCACAGGTAAATTCTACATTTTTTGTTGATGCGCTTTCATTCACAGGATTTGTCGGCATCAATGAATCAGCAACGAATAACGGTGTTGATGTTTATCCGAATCCTTCTGATAACATCACCAATTTTGATGTAACGGATAATTCTGCAGTGGAAGTTGTGGTGTATGATATGACCGGACGTGATGTGAAAAAAACAAGCATCGTAAATAAGCATGCACAATTGAACAGCTACACTTTGCCTGCCGGAATGTATTCGTACGCGATCATCAATAAGAATGGCGAAGAATTGAACCGTGGAAAATTTTCTGTGACACAATAATTTTTCTGAAATAATTTTTCAGTCCCGGCCGGTGAGAACTGAGCCGGGATTTTTTTCAGCGTGCGTGCCAGCGTGGGGGAACGAAGTGCAAATAGGTGCGAAAATGCGAAGTACGAAGGCGCAATCTTTCCTATGCGATTCGCCTTTTCGTCCCGAACATGTTCGGGATAATTCGTTCCCGTTCAGATTTCCCTCTATAATCTACAGTTGATAAACAATTCCGTGCACTGATAATTTCTTTGCTGTTGCAATTCTCTTTTATCTAATTTTGATGCAGCATTAACCCGAATGAATACTCCCCGTTTTTTGTTTTTTTTATTTCTCGTTACAACTTTCGGTTGCGGCGGCGAAAAGGATCCATCGAAGGAAAAGCAGGTGGTGGCCGAAGATCCGGAACTTGTAAATAATCTCGTGAAAGATTTCCTTACGGATCATTTTAAAAAGATCGACACGTCGAAACTTTATCACATCAATCATGATTCGCTCATTGCTATTGCTCTTGTCGAAAGAATTTATGCGAAGAATGATTTCAAAGCTTTGTGGAGCAATAAAGGAAAACTTACTGCGGCCGGAAAATCACTCTATGAAATACTGAACGATGCGGAAGAATACGGGTTGATCCACGATGATTATTCCGTTTCCACTATCGACAGCATGATGACTACTTCATTCGACAGCAAAGCGGGCAGCTACAACGTGAACAAACTTTCTTTTTCCGATATGATGCTCACGAATTCATTCATCACTTTCTGCGTTCACGTTTCAAAAGGAAGAATTGACAACGACAGTTCAACAGCGCGTGTGTGGAAACTAAACCAGGTGGATACTGACCTTGTCAAACTCTGTGTGGATGCATCGAAGATTACCGATGTTCATTCTGTTTTCAATGGAATTGAGCCGCAATGCAACGAATACCAGTCCATCAAAAAATACATGAATGAATACCGGAAAAAATATGCAGCAGTGAATTGGGTGAAAATTCCGGATCGCAAAGAAGACAGCATCGGATTTTTTGCCGGTGTAAAAACGCGACTCGTTGAGACTGGTGATTATGATTCTACAGGAACTGGCAGCGATTCGATCAAACTGGCGAACGCACTGAAAAAATTCCAGGAAAGATATTTTCTTGAGTCCGACGGAAAGATCGGGCGCAATACTATTCTTGCGCTCGACATGACACCCGACGACTGGCAACGCCAATTAGCAATGAATATGGAACGGTGGAGATGGGAACCTGCGAAATTCGAGAAGCGGCACATGATCGTGAATCTTCCCTGTTTTAAAATGACGGTGTGGGAATCCGACACGATCGTGATGGAATCGAAAATAGTTTGCGGCGCGGTGAAAACACAAACACCGGAACTCGATAGTAAAATGTACCAGATCGTTCTGTATCCGTATTGGAATGTTCCGTATTCCATTTCATGGAAAGAAATTCTCCCGCATGTGAAACGTGATACCGGGTATCTCCGCAAAAATCATTACGAAGTACTCAATGGAAAAAATGAACTGGTGGATTACACGAAGGTCAACTGGAAAAGGTACGGCCGCGGAAATCTTCCTTACAAATTCCGGCAAATGACCGGCGACGAGAATGCCCTTGGCATCATGAAATTCGAATTCCAGAATAAGTACAGCGTGTACATGCACGATACGAATGCGAAAAAATATTTCCGTTTCGAAACGCGCGCGTTCTCGCATGGGTGCATGCGCCTGGAAAAATACATGCAACTCGCGCACTTTCTCATCCGCGACGACAGTGTGAAATTGCCGAAGGATACTTTTGATTATTACACCACGCTCGACTCAAACATGAAAATAAATCTGCGCAAACCTCTTCCTATTCACGTGCGCTACAATACGTGCGATGTGGATACCAATGGAAATGTTTTCATTCACACCGATATTTATCTTCGCGATCAGCGCATGATGAAAGTGCTTTACAAGAGCGGAAACTGGAGTAAGGACGATACGAAACCGGCTCCTGCGGATAAACCGGCTGCGACCACGAATACTAAAACAACGATGTGGCGAAGAAAGGAAAATGTGCTGATGTGTTGATGAAACAAATCAATGAAAAATTTGAACGGTTGTATTAAAAAACAACCGCAAAAAAAAGCGCGGAGAAATTTTCCACGCTCTTCTTTTTTAAAGAATTAGTTATTTCCCTCTTATCAGTTGCACGAATCCATGGTAATCGTACGTCTTTCCGGCATAATCCTCCATGTGCAGCACCCAATAATAAACACCATCCGTCGCCTGCATGCCGCTCGTGGTTCTTCCGTCCCATCCGCCACCCGGGCCATCCCACGAATACATTTTCACACCCCAGCGATCGAAGATCTCGCAATGCAATGTTTTCATTCCGGAATTCGAGATCATGAATACATCATTGATGTTATCTGCATTCGGCGTAAACACGTTTGGTATTACATAGGTCACTTCCGTTACTTCAATACATGTTTGTGCAGTATCCGAACAGCCGTAAATATTATCAACGATAAGATTCGCGCAGAAAGTTCCGGTATCCGCAGCAGTAAGCGCAACACACGGATTCGGCTGTGTCGACGGACTTCCGTTCAGGTCCCAGTTCCATGAACTCAGGTTGGTTCCCGTACCATCGAAGCACAACGGGTTTGATGCATCAACAACATAAACTCCACTCGAAGCATTCGAAGTGATGTTCGCAACAGCAGCTGGTTTGATGCTCACTGTGGAAGTGGCCGTACTCGTACATCCGTTCGCATCGGTGATCGTCACGGTGTAAACAGTTGTTGCAGCCGGGTTCACATTCTGTGAAGCAGTTGTCGGCCCGTTCGACCAGGAATAAGAGTAAGGGCCTGTTCCACCGCCGCCATTCGCAGTGATGGTGCCTGGCATTCCCGGACAGATCGAATCGCTATTGGCAGTAACTGTGAGAGCCGGTGGTTGAGTGAGCGTGACGGTTTGTGTTATAGTACAACCATTGGCATCGGTGATCGTACACGTATAGGTTCCGGCGGTAAGTGAACTTGCACTGCTTGCCGTTCCTCCCGATGGAGTCCAGGAATAAGTGAGGCCGCCTGTTCCGCCACTCGCAGTAACAGATGCTGTTCCGGTGGATGCACCGTTACACTGTATGTTCGTCGATGTTGCTGAAGAAGTGATCTGCGTTGGTTCGGTAACAGTTGCTGTTTGTGTTGTAGTACAACCGTTCGCATCCGTGATCGTGCAGGTGTACGTGCCCGGTGTGAGTCCTGATGCCGTTGCGCTGGTACCGCCGCTCGGTGACCAGGAATAAGTATAAGGCGTGGTTCCGCCCGATGGAGTTACCGTTGCTGTTCCATTATTACTTCCGAAACAGGATGAGTTGGCGAACGTCGAAGTAGCAGTGATCGTGGTAGAAGGCCCGACAGTACAGGTTTGTGTTGAAACACAACCATTCGCATCGGTTACCGTTACTGTATAATTTCCGGGGGCAAGATTATTCTCTGTTGCAGCTGTTCCTCCTGATGACCATGAGTAGGTATACCCAGCTGTTCCACCCGACACATTCGCAGTAGCAGAAGTAGTAGCGTTGCAACCGATCGGTGTTACGTTAATTGTTGTTACGATCGCAGTTGGTTCAGTGATGGTGACAGTTGTTGTTGCTAAGCATCCGTTAGAATCAGTGATCGTACATGTGTATGTTCCCGCTGTTAATCCTGTTGCATTCGCATTCGTTCCACCAACCGGGGTCCATGCATAAGTATAAGTTCCCGATCCGCCACTCGCGTTTGAAAGTGCAGAACCATTGTTACCACCGTTACAAGAAACATCAGAAGAAGAAGTGATCGACGCAGTTGGGCCACTCAGGTTTGTAACTGTTGTTGTTGCTGTTGTTGTACAACCGTTAGCATCTGTAACAGTACAAGTATAAGTTCCCGCAGGAATATTATTCTCTGTTGCACCCGTTCCACCTGATGGAGCCCATGAATAAGTATATCCCGCAGTTCCTCCGCCGGGAGTAACAGTTGCAGTTCCATCAGAAGCACTACAGTTTGCCGGAGTAGAAGTTGCACTCGCTGTGAGTTGCGGAGGTTCAGTGAGCGTGACGGAAGAAGTTGTTGTACATCCGTTCGCATCAGTGATCGTACATGTGTATGATCCTGCAGTCATATTCGTTCCTGTTGCAGCACTTCCTCCTATTGGTGCCCATGAATATGTATAACCGGGTGTTCCGCCACTTGCACTTGCAGTTGCTGATCCGGTATTTCCTCCGAAGCAAAGAATATTTGATGATGATGCTATGCTTGAAGTAGGACCTGCTGATGTTGCAACGCTCACTGTGGAAGTAATTGCACAACCATTCGCGTCCGTGATTGTCACTGTATAATTTCCTCCAATGAGATTTGAAGCCGTCGCTGCAGTGCCGCCCGATGGTGCCCACGAATAAGTATATCCGGGTGAACCGCCACCAGCGACAACTGTTGCACTTCCGTTATTTCCTCCGCAGTTTGCAGGCGTGGAAGAAGTTGTTCCGGTAACCTGCGTTGGTTCCGTGATCGTAACTGAAACAGAACTGATACATCCGTTCGCATCCGTAACTGTGCAAGTATAAGATCCTGCAGCAAGACCGGAAGCTGTAATTGCTGTTCCTCCCGATGGAGCCCATGAATAAGTATAAGGACCAGTTCCTCCGCTGACATTGGCTGTTGCGGTTCCATTGCTTCCGCCAAAACAACTATTGTTGCCGCTTGATGCAATCGTAACTGTTGGCCCGGAGTTATTATTCACTGTTGTGATCGCAGTTCCTGTACATCCGTTCGCATCGGTGATCGTACAAGTATATGATCCTGCTGTGAGTCCGCTTGCAGTTGCAGAAGTACCTCCACTCGGCGCCCATGAATAAGTATAACCCGGTGTTCCACCCGATGGAGAAGCTGTTGCTGTTCCGTTACTTCCTCCGCATGCAGTTGGTGTTGAAGTTGCTGTTCCGCTAACTGCAGTCGGTTGCGTGATCGCAAATGATTTTGTCAATGTACATCCATTCGCATCCGTAATCGTGCATGTGTAATTTCCTGCGCAGAGAGAACTTGCTGTTGCTGCTGTTCCTCCACTCGGTGCCCATGAGAAAGTATATCCCGGTGTGCCACCCGAAGGAGAAACTGTTGCACTTCCATTGCAGGAAGCATTGCACGTTACGTTCACTTGTGCGGTAGTAGAAGCTATAGCAGTTGGCTGCGTGATCGCGAATGATTTTGTCAATGTACATCCATTCGCATCCGTAATCGTGCATGTGTAATTTCCTGCGCAGAGTGAACTTGCTGTTGCTGCTGTTCCTCCACTCGGCGCCCATGAGTAAGTATATCCCGGTGTGCCACCGGAAGCAACAACAGTTGCGCTTCCGTTACAAGTTCCGTTACAAGTTGTATTCACCTGCGATTGTGTTGCGGCGACCACTGTTGGTTGTGTTATTGCAAAAGATTTTGTGAGTGAACATCCGTTTGCATCCGTGATCGTGCATGTATAATTTCCTGCGCAGAGTGAACTTGCTGTTGCTGCTGTTCCTCCACTCGGCGCCCATGAGTAAGTATATCCCGGTGTGCCGCCGGAAGCAACAACAGTTGCACTTCCATTGCAAGTTCCGTTACATGTTGCATTTACTTGTGATTGTGTGGCAGCAACAACTGTTGGTTGGGTGATCGCAAATGATTTTGTGAGTGAACATCCGTTCGCATCCGTGATCGTGCATGTATAATTTCCTGCGCAGAGTGAACTTGCTGTTGCTGCTGTTCCTCCACTCGGCGCCCATGAATAAGTATATCCCGGCGTTCCACCTGAAGCAACAACCGTTGCACTTCCATTACAGGTTCCATTACAAGTTGTATTCACCTGCGATTGTGTAGCAGCAACAACTGTTGGCTGCGTGATCGCAAATGATTTTGTCAATGAACATCCGTTTGCATCTGTGATCGTGCATGTATAATTTCCCGCGCATAATGAACTTGCTGTTGCTGCTGTTCCTCCACTCGGCGCCCATGAGTAAGTATATCCAGGCGTTCCGCCAGAGGGAACAACGGTTGCACTTCCATTGCAAACTGTGTTGCATGTCAGGTTCACCTGTGATTGAGTTGCAGCCACCGCGGTCGGTTGTGTTATTGCAAAAGATTTTGTGAGTGAACATCCGTTTGCATCGGTGATTGTACAAGTATAATTTCCTGCACACAGTGAACTTGCTGTTGCTGCTGTTCCTCCACTCGGCGCCCACGAATAAGTATATCCCGGTGTTCCGCCCGAAGCAACAACAGTTGCGCTTCCATTACACGTTCCGTTACACGTTGCATTCACTTGCGATTGCGTGGCGGCGACAACAGTAGGTTGTGTTATGGTAAATGATTTTGTAATGGAACAACCATTTGCATCGGTAATTGTACACGTGTATGTACCCGCACAGCGCGCGCTGGCGGTCGCACCCGTGCCCCCGCTTGGGGCCCACGAATAAGTATATCCGGGCGTTCCGCCCGAGGCGACAACGGTTGCACTTCCATTACAACTTCCGTTACAGGTTACATTCACTTGTGATTGCGTAGCAGCAACCGCAGTTGGTTGTGTAATGGTGAAGGTTTGTGATGTAGTACAACCATTATTATCGAGAATAGAAACAGTATAGGTTCCTGCAGTTAATCCGCTTTGTGTATTCGGACTCGAAGAAGTTACCGTTGCAAAAGTTCCGACTGAATTATTCCAGGTGTAAGTCCAGGGTGAATTTGCTCCTGTTGGAGTAGCAGTAGCAGAACCATTACTTCCTCCGTTACAGGCAAGATTGGTCGATGCAATTGTAGGCACTGAGCAACAAGAAGAATTTGCAAGGAATGTAAAATTGGGATCTCCCGCACAAGCAGGGCTTGTCCATGATCCGGATTCTCCATCTGCAAGTGTATTGATAACAATATTGAGACTCTGCCCCTGAACGCACGCGGCGTTCGTTGTGATCTGCACACAAAAAGTCCACGTGCATGATCCATTGGTGGGATCTCCGAAATTCTGTCCGGGATTATTTCCCGCGACATTAAAGTTGTCGAAGAAAAATCCCGGGCCATAAGTATTTCCTGTTGCAGAACTGGTGACCGAAGCATACCATCCCCACGCACCATCGCCGGCATTACCGGGACCCGGAGTCGGATCATACGGACATTGAGGAGGAGATGTGGGTACAAGTGTTGCCATATTCCATCCCGGCCCGAATGTCCATTGAATTCCATGCAGCCAATTGGAAGAAACCTGCACATATCCGTTCACAGTAAAACAAAATGTAACTGTTTGTCCGGCCTGATAAGTTCCATTCACAGGATTAGGTGAAGCTGTGAATGAAGATGTGGTAAGACAATTATTACAATCCATATCATTACTCAGCGTAAGATTGAAAGTTCCTGTTGCGGAGGTAGTATTTCCGCTGATCTGAATGTAATACGTTTGTCCGGGAGTGAGCGGTTGAATGGTCTGTGAAAGATTTCCTGCGTTGTTTCCGCTTCCGCACTGAATTGCAGTTTGAGATCCACACGGGCCAGTCCACACCGCCATATTCGGTTGTGCAAATGTGGAAGCAATAGTAACGTTGAGAATAGTTCCAGTTGCAACGAATGAATACCAAACGTCAATAGCAGGCGCCTGCTGAACAGGATTTCCCACTGCGCAACCGATGATGTACGGATACGGATTTGATGCCGTTCCATTCACTGTAGTTCCACTCACAGTTATCGATGCTCCAATTCCACTCGGACAAACCGCAGGAGTTGGAAGAGAACCAAGATTGGTAGCGCTGGAACAATTATCATTTGCCGGAACCTGTGCAAATAATATTCCGGAGAATGATAGAGCGAATATCGAGAGTAGTATTTTTTTCATCGCAGGAATTATTTCGTTGGTGCGTGCTGGTAAATAACAATGAGGTAGCCGTTTTCATTCACGGTGTATTGTGGATCAATGTAACCGGCCGGAGTTGATTCCGGGTAGAAAGAAGGATCGATATTATAACCGATCACTTTCAATTCGGTAGCAGAAAGCAGTTCGATCACTACACCATTGGTGAAAGTGAGTGTACGGTGCGCAGTACGCAAGCGATAATCGGAAAAATCTGCTGCTTGCACGGCTGCGCTTGCCTGGTCGGCTTCGGGCGTTCCGGCTTTCGCTGTAACAACGAAAGTATTGGCAGGAGTTACTACCTGCGCAGTTGCTCTTGATGATGCATACGTCATCAAAAGCACAAAGAGAAATAAATGTCTCAGTTTCATGCTGAAATTTTTAGATGTAATTGGAATACATGTTTCAATGCCATTCTAAAAGTACGACATTACATTGACGTATGCAATTCTGTGCATTGGCATTTATTTTACGGTCATTATTCATAACCGGCAGCACTTTTCTTCTTTCCGGTAAAGCATATTGCCAATAGTAATTTTAACTTGCATGCCTGATTCAATGACCATGAAAAAATATACTACTCTCTTTCTTTTTCTGTTTTTTTCCGCGAATGTTTTTTCTCAATCTTATGTTTGGTCCACGCTCGGTTCAGGCGTAAGCGGAACTGTTTTTGCATCCGCTTATTATAACGGAAAATTGATCGTAGCCGGATCTTTCACTTCTGCAGGAACTGTTACAGTAAATAATATTGCGGCATGGGATGGAAGTTCATGGACTGCTTTGGGAACCGGTACTACAAATACAATACGTGCGCTTTGTGTTTATCACGGGCAATTATATGCCTCCGGAAGTTTTCTCAACGCTGGTGGTGTGGCGGCAAAAAGAATTGCGCGATGGAACGGAACACAATGGGACAGCGTGGGCCACGGAATAAACGGAGCATCGGTTTATGCGCTCGAAGTTTATCATGATCAATTGTATGCGGCAGGAAAATTCGGACTCGCAGGATATACCATTGTAAATAATATCGGTGTGTGGAATGATACGGCCTGGTCGGCTGTCGGCAATGGAATTTCATCGGTGTGGGGAACTTCAACTGTTTATTGCCTGCGCACATTCAGCAATGAAATTTATGCAGGCGGACTTTTCGATCTTGCCGGTAATGATTCTATTTCTTACAGCATCGCAAAGTGGAATGGAAATTCCTGGTCGCACGTAGGAGAAGGTTTTGATTACACGGTTTATTGTCTCGAACCGCTTGGCGGAATTCTGTATGCGGGCGGAGATTTTTACTGGACAACAGGTTATCATCTCGTGAATAATTTTGCACAATGGGATGGCACACAATGGATGGCTGCAGGCGGCGGAGCTGATAATATCGTTCGTTCACTTACTCATTACGGAACTGACATTTATTTAGGCGGCGATTTTGTTACGGCGGGAAGTACGTCTGCTATTCGCATTTCCCGGTGGGACGGAACTACTTTTTATCCGCTTGGCGGCGGGGTCGATAATACAGTTAACGCTATTTCTGCCGATGAAGGAATTGTATTTGCAGCAGGAGCGCTTGCCAATGCCGGAGGAAGCCCGGCATCCCATATTGCTAAATGGTCCATCGCCGGCGTCGGCATTTCTGAAATTTCTGCGCCCGGGGAAATAACTATATTTCCAAATCCATCAGACGGAATTTTTAATATTCAACTTAAAAATACTTCAGGCGAAAACATTATTGAAGTGTACAATGTGAATGGAGAAAAAATAAATTCATTTGCACTGAAAAAGGAAACTGCTCAGATCAATCTCTCCGGCGAAGCAGAAGGAATTTATTTTTACAGGATTCTTGCGGATGGAAACCTGATCTCAGAAGGGAAATTCATTGTTGAATAAGAAAATTTCTTCCGAAAGCCATTAGCACCCGCCTTTGTTACACTTAGTCGGGCAAGCATTTGCACCATTAGCAAATTTCCGATCAGCACATTTGCACATTACCCTTTCCAGAATTCCAGCTTATCATACGGGTACCGTTTCGTGTGAATGCTCTTCACTTCTTCGAATAATAATTCGCGGAACTCATCAATGTTCTCTTTGTTCACCGCTGAAATAAAAATACACTGATCGTGCAGTTTACTCATCCAGCTTTTTTCCATTTCCCTCAATGAAAGGATCTGTTTTCCCAATGGATTCAGTTCATGTTCTTTCTCCGGCGGCTCGCGATAAGCATCGATCTTATTGAAAACTAAAATTGTTTTTTTATTCCCGGCGCCTATCTCCAGCAGCGTTTCTTTCACCACGTTCAGCTGGCCCTCGAAATCAGGATGAGAAATATCCACCACGTGAAGAAGAATATCGGCCTCGCGGGTTTCATCAAGCGTCGATTTAAAAGATTCAACCAGTTGATGCGGAAGTTTGCGGATGAATCCGACCGTATCAGAAAGAAGAAAAGGAAGATTTCCAACCACCACTTTTCTCACCGTAGTATCGAGTGTTGCAAATAATTTATTCTCCGCAAAAACTTTCGATTTCGAAATTACATTCATGATCGTCGATTTTCCCACGTTCGTGTAGCCCACCAGCGCCACACGCACGAGCTCGCCCCTGCCCTTGCGCTGCGTGGCCATTTGTTTGTCGATCTCCCTGAGTTGAATTTTCAGTGCAGCTATTTTATCGCGCACGATACGCCTGTCTGTTTCAATTTCTTTTTCGCCCGATCCACCACGTGTGCCTGTGCCCCCGCGCTGGCGCTCGAGGTGCGTCCACATACCCGTGAGGCGCGGGAGCAGGTACTCGTAACGTGCGAGCTCCACCTGCGTCTTCGCATGAGCAGTGCGTGCGCGTGCAGCAAAAATATCGAGGATCAATAAATTTCTGTCAATGACTTTTCGCTGAAATTCTTTTTCAAGATTGCGTTGTTGCGAAGGAGAAAGTTCATCATCGAAAATAACAACATCGATATTCTTTGCTTCAATAAAAGTTTTGATCTCTTTCGCTTTCCCCGAACCGATGTAGAATTTCGGATCAGGATGATCGAGTTTCTGCGAAAAATTTTTTATGGGAAGAAGTCCTGCCGTGATCGCAAGAAAAGAAAGTTCATTTAGATATTCTTCCAGTTGCGAACTATCCTGGCGTTTATCTATAACTCCGACAAGAATGGTTTTCTGCTCGTTCGCAGGATTATTTGATTGCTCGTTCACTTAGAGGATGTTGGAGGATGGACTTCATATAGTATTTGAAAAATGAATTAATTCCCATAGTTGAAATAAATCCATCCTCCATCTTCTATTTTCGCAACGACTCCGCATATTTCACCACCGCATCAATATCCGTATCACTCAATTGCCCGCTGAACGATTTCATCATACCCTTACCGCTTTTCACAATGGAAACCGCTGTTGCATGATCGATCGTACTTAGAGAAAGATCTTTCGCCCCCATCACTCCGGCTTTTCCGTCTTCACCATGACAGGAAACACAATTAGCAGAAAAAATATCTTTCCCACCCATTGCCATTTTATTTTTTCCGGAAGCAGAATCGACCGGAACATTGCTTCCATTGTCATTACCACACGAGAAAATGAAAATTGCAAAAACGAGAATGATCAGAACAGAAAATATTTTTTTCATACTCATTAATTTTAATACCAACTGAGATTTGCGAATTTCATCATGAATGGCCAGGGAATAGCAGCAAGAATAAGCATGAGCGCAGTGAGAAACCATGCGAAGATCCGCTTGTGTTTATTTTCTGCAGCACTTGCTTTTTTCGAACTCACACTCCCGATAGTGATGAATGCAATGGCAAGAATCATCATCGTACTATGTTCCATTGCAAAAAAACGATGAACCGATTTCACCATTTCATCTGTCGTATCAATATGCTGGTACCATTTTCCCATGATGTACAACACGAGCCCGATCACGAGTTGCGTGTGTGCGAATATAACCGTGAACAGTGCGACTTTTCTGTCGCCATCGGTGAATGCTTTTTTTCCTTTCCATCCTGAAAAGGATTTTACAATTGCCATGATGAGCAGAAGAAGAAGCGCCCATCGGAGAACAGAATGTACATGTTGAAGAATTTCCATAGCGGTAGATTTTTATCAGCCAAAAGTAAGGAAAAACAAGTGGACATTACCGCTCATCACACAACCGTTTTTCTCAGCGAAAAAAGGATATTTTTGTTCCTGCTGAAATTCATGCTGATGAAAAAACTTTTTCTTCCTTCGTTGCTTCTTTTCTCCACGTCGATCGCTGGACAAACCGTGACTTTTCCTGCCAATGGCGCAGTCGATAACCGCCACACCTGTTTTGCATTTACCAATGCGCACATCCAGCTCGATGCAGAAAATTCCATTGATAAAGCCACGCTGATCATCAAAGACGGCATCATCACCGATGTTGGAACTGCTGTGACGATTCCGAAAGGAACTGATGTAACTGACCTGAAAGGAAAATGGATCTATGCTTCTTTCATTGACGCTTACACCACTTACGGAATGCCGGAAGTAAAAAAAGCGCCGTGGTCGCCCGGGCCGAATTACGAATCGCAGCGCAATGGCGCTTTCGGTTGGAATGATGCCTTGAAACCGGAAACAGATGCAACTAAAATTTTTGTGAGCGATGCAAAAGCTGCGGGAGAATTCCGCGAACTCGGTTTCGGAACTGTGATGACTTATTATCCCGATGGAATTGTGCGGGGAACTTCTTCGTGTGTAACGCTGAATGCAGAAGACGGAGATAATCTCACGATGGTGAAAGACAAAGCTGCGGCTTGTTATTCATTCGACAAAGGAAGTTCGAAACAGGATTATCCATCGTCGCTCATGGGCGCGATCGCGATCCTGCGACAGGCGTATTGCGATGGCGACTGGTACCGCACGGCGAAAAATAAAACAGAATATAATCTCACACTCGAAGCGTGGAATGCAATTCAATCGTATCCGCAGATCTTCGAAACCACTGATAAATGGAATGTGCTGCGTGCCGATAAAGCAGGCGATGAATTTAAAGTGCAATATATTTTCAAAGGAAGCGGAAATGAATACCAGCGGATGGATGAAATGAAAGCAACGAACGGATCTTTTATTCTTCCTGTGAATTTTCCGGAACCGTATGATGTGGAAGATCCTTATGACGCGGAGTTGATCGATTATGCAACCGTTAAACATTGGGAAATGGCGCCGCTGAATCCCGGTGCATTTGAGAAATACAATATTCCTTTTGCGCTGACCACTTCCGATCTGCACGACAAAAAAGATTTCTGGGCAAATCTGCGCAAAGCGATCAAATACGGATTGAGCGAAAAAACTGCGCTGAAAGCATTGACCACAACTCCCGCGCAACTGCTCGGAATTTCAGACAAAGCCGGAATGATCAAAAAAGGGTTGCTCGCAAATTTTATAATCACCAATGGAAATATTTTTTCTCCCGATGCCATGGTCTGGGAAAACTGGATCAAGGGACATCGCTACATCATCAAAGATTACAACACGATCGATCTGCGCGGGAATTACAAACTGATGTGTGATGTGACGAATTACCAGATGAATGTTGAAGGAGACCTGTTCAAATTGAAAGGAACTGTTGCTCTTGATTCCTCGAAGGAAAATATTTCCGCAAGGATCTCCGGCACAAATGTTACCCTCTCTTTTAATTCAAAAAAAGAGGGAGGAACCATCCGGCTTTCGGGAACAGCAGATCCCGACAGTAAAAAGATGAGTGGCGAAGGACAATATCCCGATGGAAGATGGTTCAAATGGTGGGCAATACAAACACTCGCTTATGTTCCGAAACCGGAATCAAAAGAAACAGAATTGAAAGATATTCCGACGCTCGATGATGTGATCTATCCTTTTTCTGATTATGGAAGAACAAAAGATGATTCGCTCAACATCAGTAAATTTTATTCTTCATACGCATCTGTGCTCATAAAAAATGCAACGGTCTGGACGAATGAAAAAGACAGTTTGCTTCTGAATACCGATGTACTCATCGTGAATGGAAAAATTTCTGCCATCGGAAAAGATCTTAAAACTCCTTCTGTCGGAAAATCAATGACGATCGATGGCACCGGAAAATTTCTCACAGCGGGCATCATTGACGAACATTCACACATCGCGATCGCGGGTGGCGTGAATGAGGGCACGCAGGCGTCGAGCGCGGAAGTGCGCATAGGCGATGTGATCAATCCGGAAGATATTCAGATCTACCGCAATCTTGCCGGCGGAGTTGTTGCCGCACAATTGCTTCACGGAAGTGCAAATCCTATTGGAGGACAAAGCGGAATTGTGAAATTACGATGGGGCGACAATGCAGAACAAATGAAAATTGCTTATGCACCGGGCTTCATCAAATTTGCATTGGGAGAAAATGTGAAACAGAGTAACTGGGGCGACAACAACGTAACGCGTTTTCCCCAAACAAGAATGGGAGTTGAACAGGTGTACTACGATTACTTCACGCGCGCAAAAGAATACAATGCAAAATGGGATGCGTGGAATAAATTAACCCCCGTACAACGTGCTGCAGGAACTCCTCCGCGACGCGATCTCGACCTCGAAGCAGTTGGAGAAATCCTGAAAGGAACGCGCAACATCACCTGTCACTCGTACGTGCAATCGGAATTGACGATGCTCATGCACGTTGCCGATTCAATGGGATTCAAAGTGAATACATTCACACATATCCTCGAAGGATACAAAGTTGCGGATCAAATGAAACAGCGTGGTATCGGCGGATCTACTTTCTCCGACTGGTGGGCTTACAAATACGAAGTGAAAGATGCGATCCCTTACAATGCCGCATTGATGACGAGAATGGGAATTGTAGTTGCAGTGAATTCAGATGATGCTGAAATGGCGCGGCGTCTCAACCAGGAAGCAGCGAAAGGAATAAAATACGGTGGAATGACCGAATTACAAGCGATAAAAATGGCGACACTCAATCCCGCGAAATTATTGCACCTCGATCAGCACATGGGAAGTATTGCCGTTGGAAAAGATGCCGACGTTGTACTCTGGAGCGGTGATCCCACTTCCATCTATTCTCACGTGGAAAAAACTTTTGTCGATGGGAAATTACTCTTCGATTATGATGCCGATGCAAAGTTGCGCACCGACATGGAATCGGATAAAGCAAGGATTATCCAGAAAATGGTGGCAGAAAAGAACGGTGGCGCCAGCGTGCAGCAAGCGCATTTCAAAAAACCTCATAACTGGGAATGTGACGACGTGATCCTTAATGGAAATTATCTTAATACCGAAGAATGATGAAAAAATATTTCTCCATAGCGCTCGCTCTTTTCTCCGCAGGTTGTGTTTTAGCACAACAACCCGTTCCTGCAAAAAAACAAACGAAAAGTATTCTCCTGATGAACGGGACCGCACATCTCGGTAACGGAAAAGTGATCACCAATTCGGCCATCGGCTTCAAAGATGGAAAACTCACGCTCGTGGCCGATGCCACCGTGATCAGCATCAACAAAACGCAATGGGACACCACGATCAACTGCGCAGGCAAACAATTGTACCCGGGCTTCATCGCCACTAACATCACGCTCGGGCTCACCGACATTGACGCCGTGCGCGCCACCAATGATTACCGTGATATCGACGGAATGAATCCGCATGTGCGCGCACAGATCGCATACAACACCGATTCAAAAATCCCTCCTACGGTCCGCACAAATGGAGTTCTTGCTACGCAGGCCACACCGCGCGGCGGAAGAATTTCAGGAACATCGAGCATCCTATCGCTCGACGGATGGAACTGGATGGATGCAACATTGAAAGCCGACGACGGTGTTCATCTCAACTGGCCGGGCTGGTACCAGCGCAGCTGGAATGAAGATGACGGATTCAGCGCGTATTCGCAGAATAAAAATTACGAGACACAGAAACAGAATCTCGAAAAATTTTTCGCTGAGGCAAAAGCATATTGCGAAACCCCGAATAACCCGGAAAAAAATCTTCGCTTCGAAGCGATGCGGAATATTTTCAACGGCACAGAAAATCTTTATATCCACGCCGATCTGCTGAAAGAAATAAATGAAGCCTGCGCGTTCGTGAAAAAATTCGGCATCCAGCACGCCGTCATCGTTGGCGGAGCTGATAGCTGGAAGTGTACCGATATTCTCAAGCAGAATAATATTCCGGTCATGCTCACGCGCGTGCACTCGCTCCCGTTGCGCAACGAGGACGACGTGAATCAACCTTACAAGACGCCGAAAGAATTGCAGGATGCAGGAATTCTTTTCTGTTTGCAGAATGAAGGAGACCAGGAAGCGACAGGAGCGCGCAATCTTCCCTTCATGGCGGGAACTGCAGTTGCATTCGGTTTATCGCAGGAAGATGCGGTGGCTTCACTCAGCGGAAATGCGGCGCAGATCCTTCGCGTAAATGGATTCATGGGAACGCTGGAGGTTGGAAAAGATGCAACACTTTTTGTTTCTGATGGCGATGCGCTCGATATGAAAACAAATAATGTGACGTGGGCATTTATACAGGGAAAAACACTTGATCTTCGCAATGAACAGCAGGAATTATATCACCGGTATGAGAAGAAGTATAATTTGAAGGATCAGTAGGCGGAACGAATTGCGAACCGCGCGAAAATGCGAAGTCAGTTCGTCTGACAAAAATGACCAAACAATAATCGTTCTTCCCCTTCTGGGCGATGATATACTTTCCCTTCACAAGATTCGCAATTCGTTCCTCACTATATCAATCATAAATATCTTTCCTGTGCCCGATCGTGATCACATCTACAATCAACACATGATCAAGAATTTCGTAAATGATCCTGTAATCTCCTTGTCTCACTCTGAATCCATCTCTCCCTTTCAACTTTTTATATCCTGAAGGTCTTGGATTATTACTTAAACTGAGAATTGTCTTTTTCACTTTAGAATAATCCGGATCGCTGATCTTTTCAAGCTGCTTCACCGCTTGTTTGCGGATGATTACTTCGTAGCCCATTTCCGCCCTCTTTTATTTTCGATCGATTTGAATACGAGTGCCGCAGGAACAGAACTGCTCTTCGAAACTTTAACACGATCGTATGCTTTGATATCATCCAACTCTTCCAGCTCTTCAACAATACGATTGTACTCTTCAACGGAAAGAACAACTGCGATCTTCTTGCCTTTGCTATCAGTAATAAATTGAGTTTTCATAACTAAAATTATTTATACTAAAATACGAAAAATAATTTGAAGGATCAGTAGGCGGAACGAATTGCGAACCGCGCGAAAATGCGGAGTGCGGACTTCCGAAATTCGAAGTTGGGGAGTTCGAGATTCGCACATCCGCACTCCGCATTTTCGCAGTCAGTTCGTCTGACAAATTCGCACTTCGTTCCCCCAAAGAACTATTGTATAATGACCAGACAATAGTCGTTCTTCCCCTTCTGGGCGATCATATACTTTCCCTTCACCAGATTCGAAGTATTCACTATCATTTTCTGATCCGTCACTTTCACTTTATTCAGCGACACACCATTTCCCTTTATCATTTTCATCGCATCACCATTTGATTCAAACATCTTTGTGCGCGAAGTGAGAAGTTCAATGATGCTGATGCCATTCGCAAATTCAGTGACAGAAATTTCCGCAGCATTCATTCCTGAATCTGAAATCATTTTTGCAAACGCCGCCTCATCCATTGCGTCCAACTGTGCAAGAGCATCCTTCGCCATGAACAACGAAGTAATTCCCATCACTGCATTCAGCGCATCTTTCCCATGAACTCTCGTGGTAATATCTTCCGCGATCGCTTTCTGCAATTTTCTCAAATGTGGTTCTGCACGATGTTCATTTTCCAGCGCTTCAATTTCTTCTTTGCCACGCAACGTAAAAATGCGTATGTAATTTTCCGAATCAGCATCTGCCGCATTGATCCAGAACTGGTAAAACTCATAAGGAGAAGTGCGTTTCGGATCGAGCCAGAGATTTCCGCTTTCTGTTTTTCCGAACTTCGTTCCATCCGCTTTTTTTATCAATGGGGTTACGAGCGCCCACGCTTCTCCTCCATCTTTCCTGCGAATGAGTTCTGTTCCGGTTACAATATTTCCCCACTGGTCACTTCCTCCCATCTGCATTTTTACTCCGTGATTTTTCCAGAGATAATAGAAATCATATCCCTGCACCAACTGGTACGCGAATTCTGTGAACGACATTCCTTCTCTGTCTTCTCCGCTTATTCTGTTCTTCACCGAATCCTTCGCCATCATATAATTCACCGTTAGATGTTTTCCGATATCACGGATGAATTCGAGGAAACCCATTCCTTTGAACCAGTCATAATTATTCACGATCTCCGCCGAATTTTCCCCGCAATTGAAATCAAGGAATTTTTCCAGTTGTTTCTTCTGACAGGAAAGATTGTGATTGAGAATTTCTTCCGACAATAAATTCCGTTCTGCACTTTTTCCGGAAGGATCGCCCACCATTCCCGTAGCGCCACCAACAAGCGCGATCGGTTTATGTCCGCAATTCTGAAAATGCAACAGGGTCATGATCTGCACAAGATTTCCAACACCCAGCGAATCTGCTGTAGGATCGAACCCGATATAACCACGCACCATTTCATTCTTCAGTAATTCTTCCGTTCCCGGCATGGCATCCTGGAGCATTTTTCTCCAGCGCAGTTCTTCCATGAAATTTTTCTTCATAAGACAAATATAGAATGGAAGGACGGAAGAATGGAAGAATGGATCAGAATAAAAATGGAAATTATTCTACCCTGCTTTCATTCTCAAATTCTCCCACTACCCGAATTCTACCTGTGAAAAATATGTGCACTGTAATTATGCCTGCGGAAAGAATAGAATCCACCGCTGGAATATTTTGTATGCGACTTTACATTTCTGCTGGAAGCAGAATGGGAAAGAGTATTCCTTGGCGTTTCAAATTTTTTATTTCTCTTGCGAATCGCGCGCGGACTTTTTGCAGAACTCAGAAGAGAACGGCGGTGATCCATGGAGCGCTTACGTTGAACAGTAGATCTTTTTCCTGCTTTCCCATTTAGCGGGCAGGAATCATGTTTCCTTGCAAATGCAGGAGCCACGAAAAGAAAAATGGCGAGGATGAGGGCGGCTGAAGTTTTCATAGGATGTTTCTTTTAAAATAAATAATGCACATCCCTTACCAAAGACACGTTCCGGCGAAATATTTTGCGTTCGAAAATAACAAGTGGTAATCCGCGTTATGCAAATGGCAGAGTACGAAATACGAAACGTGCGGTGGTCATTGCGATCCCGATTTTAGCGGGAGAAGCAATCTTGCGGGAGGCCTTTCGTAGGTAGTGGCTCAGTTTGCTCTTTTCCGATTCAACTTCGCGCCTTGGCGCCTTCGCGGTTCCTAAACCATTCTTTTATTAAACCGCAAAGACGCTAAGGCGCTAAGAATTTTCAAACTGACCCACTACCCTTTCGTAACTTTTTCCCGAATTCATTCGGGATTTCGTATTTCGTACTCCCCGAATTTTCTTATTTTAGTGTAACCATTCCTCCTCCAATGACCCCTGTAAAAATTATTGATCGCATTGCCGGCTGGTTCGAAGACCGCGCTTTCGGCGTTTGTTCCTGGTGGGGACGCAAACTCGGCATTCGCCCCACACGCATCCGCATGTATTTCATTTATCTTTCTTTCTTCACGGTAGGTTCGCCCGTCATTATGTACTTTATCATGGCGTTCATTCTCGAACACAAAGAATATTTTAAACCGAGAAAAGTGCGAAGAACAGTTTGGGATCTTTAGTAATTACAGTATTACGAATTACAAATTTTTTCTTTGATTTTTTTTGGAGCGGAACACTTGCGCTTTAAAATACCTGTGTTCCCGCTACACGCGCTATTGTCAGCCTGAGTGCTAGTCGAAGGCAGGCGCGTATATCGGGGCTGGTTATGTCAGTTCAGTGCGGCAAAACTTCACCATCACTTGCCGTTTGGTGACCAATGAAGAATTTTTTCGTACCAGTTATTCATTCAAGATTCTTTCTCCGTGTCACTTGATCTATTTTAGTTCAAAACCCTGAGGCATGAAAAAGTTTTATTCGCTATTGCTTTTCATCTTACCAACTTTCCTCGCCGCACAAAACTCATTCGAGGAAGGATTTGAATCATCTGCTTACGAAGAGATCTGGGCTGTACATCAAACTGCTGATGGAAATTATGTTTGTGCCGGAAGTTCCAGGGGAACAGGAGCATTTGCTTTTCTAATCAAAACAGATCCACTGGGCGACACGCTCTGGTCGAGATCTTATGTGAATGGATCCAATACCATTTGTAACGACATGAGAATTACTTCCGATCACGGCTTCATTCTTACAGGAACGACAAGCAATACTACTATTGATCCTATTCTGATCAAAACCGACAGCATAGGAAATGTAGAGTGGGCGCGAACCTTCGTAACAAGTACGCTCGAATATTGCAATGCCGTATGTGAAGTTCAGGATGGTTATATTATCACTGGCGATCGGATAGATCAATCGGCATCCACTGAAGATATTTTCCTGATCAAAGTCGACCTTCTCGGAAATCTTGTTTGGCAAAGAGAGCTCGATCATCCAACAGGCGCGAGAGCCACTGGAATTGTATCAACTTTAACTAATGGATGTGTTGTGACGGGAAATATCGTTCTTCCGTCATTTGGCTACGCACAATTGCTTCTGACATGTATAGATAGCTCCGGATTACCATTATGGTCGAAAGGAATTCACGCCTTCTCTTATGTTTATGGTTACTCCATTTGTAAAACACAAAATAATGGATATGCAGCATGCGGAGATATCCAGGACTCATTCGGATTAAGTCAGACTTATATAACAAGTGTGGATAGTTCAGGAAATATTATCTGGTCAAAAATACTTAAGACGAACGCAGGATGTGATGGTGATGCTATTTCAGAAACCTCAGATCACGGTCTTATCATCACTGGCGCTAGCGGATCTCCGGCAGGAAATCTCTTCGCTGAAAACGACGACATTACCAAATTGGACAGCAGTGGCAATGTTCAATGGTTCAAAGAATATGGTGGTGATGGAAATTCAACCGATTGGGGAAATGCAATTGAGCAAACGGCCGATGGCGGATTTCTGAATGGTGGTTATTCCGGAATGGGAATGTCTGGCGCTGGATATTTTATTAAGACGGATGCGCTCGGAAATATTCCTTGCAATGGTTATCCAGGAACATACGTCTTCGCCAATGAAAATGTCACGCAAACATCTTTCAACATCCCGTTTCAGAATCTCAATTCAGCCGTTCAGAATGCAAATGTTCTTGCGTTCGATTTTACTTGCCCAATCATTGATCCCTGCACTCTTGGAATCGATGTAACACAAAATTCTCAAAATTCTCCATTGGTATTTCCAAACCCTTCCTCCGGAAAATTCACTTTTCAAAATCTTTCTCCCGGAAATAAAATTGAAATTTACGATCTCACCGGAAGGATCATTCTTCAAAAAACAATTCGATCTGCGAACGAAACCTTTGACCTCAGCGAAAATGAATCCGGAATTTATTTTTACCACATCATCAATGGTCAACAAACAATTTCACAGGGTAAACTCATTCTTTCCCACTAATCAATCTGTAATTTGTAATCTCGTAATTGGTAATTGGGCATTGACAAATTGGAAATTATTTGAGAAGCTGATACGTGATCAAACTCGCCAGGTACGCGAGAATTCCCATGTAGGTAAATTGTATCAGCGGCCACTTCCAGCTTTTCGTTTCTCGCCGCACCACCGCTATCGTACTCATACATTGCAACGCAAAGGCATAAAATAACATCAGCGAAATTCCTGTTGCTAAAGTGTAAACCGGTTTTCCTGTTACCGGATCTTTTTCTTTTTTCATTCTCGTTTGCAAATCCACCGTTCCGTAAATCGTGGACATCGTTCCCACAAAAACTTCGCGCGCTGCGAGCGAGGTGATCAGCGCAACACCCATTTTCCAGTCGTAACCGAGTGGCTTGATCGCGGGCTCAATGAATTTTCCGAGATGCCCTGCATAAGAAAGTTCCAATTTTTTTGATTCCTCCTGTTTGATCGAATTGCTCCAAGCTGCTGAATCAACAATATATGCCCGTCTGAATTCATGCAACTGTTTCGGGTCATCGGTTGTTGTTATTGGGAATTCGGGAGGGCTTTGTTTCAACGCATCAATGAGCGTTTGTGTTTTTTGAAATTCTTCGCCCGGGCCAAAAGATGTAAGCACCCACAATACAATAGAAATTGCCATGATCACTTTTCCTGCGTCAAACAAAAACACTTTTACTTTTTCGAAGATCACATAAAAAACATTAGACCACTTCGGCATCCGGTACACCGGAAGTTCCATAATGAACCAGCTCTTCCCTTTAGCGCGGATGATCAAACTCAAAACCCATGCAGAAATAATTGCTGTGAAAAATCCCAGAAGATACATGGCCATTAATGCCAATCCCTGCAGTTGAAAAATTCCGAAAACAATTCTGTTGGGAATAATCAGCGAGATTAACAACACGTAAACCGGTAGCCGCGCGGAACAACTCATGAACGGAGTGACCATGATCGTGATGATCCTTTCTTTCCAGTTGCTGATCGTGCGCGTACTCATGATCGCGGGCACCGCGCATGCCATCCCGCTCACGAGCGGAATTACAGATCTCCCGTGCAATCCTATTCTTCGCATCAGCTTGTCCAGAATGAAACTCACGCGCGCCATGTAACCCGAATCTTCGAGAAGCGCAATGAAGAAAAATAAAAGTGCGATCTGCGGAACGAATACAACCACGCCACTCAGCCCGGCCAGAATTCCATTGGTAAAAAGATCAGAAAGAATTCCTGCAGGCAAATGTGCACTGCACCATTGTTGCAAATAGGAGAATCCGAACGTGATCCAGTTCATCGGATATTTCGCGAGATAGAAAATGGATTGAAAAACCATCGTCATCATCACAATGAAAATAACATAGCCCCATATTTTATGCGTAAGCCACTTGTCTATTTTTTTGGTGAGCAGCGGCCGTTCCGCTTTTTCATTCCCCACACATTCTTCAAGATGCTGCGCTATCACGCCATAACGGATCAAACTCTCTTCCGCCTGCGCGCCCGAAGGAGAAAATCCCACGGCATTCAATTTCTCTCTCCACTTTTCATCGCGCTCGTAAAGAATGTGTGCGAGATGCAGCGCCTGGTAATCTTTCATCGCTGCATTTTCTGTCTTGAGAATTTTCACTGCGCCTGGTGCAATAGAAGACGGATCGATGAAACGAAACGCCGGTTCCTGCACTTCTTCGGCAAGAATATTTTCAAGCACATCTATTCCCGTTTTATCGCGCGCGCTCACGGCCACCACAGGAATTCCAAGACGATTCGAAAGACGATTCGCATCAATATGCAATCCTGCCTTCTCTGCTTCATCGATCATGTTCATCGCAAGAACGCAGGGAATATTCATATCGATGATCTGTCCCGCGAGAAAGAGTGAACGTTTCAGGTTCATCGCATCGGCAACAATGAGAACGATCTCCGGGTGATCAGGATTTTTTTCATCCGTGATCACATGCGTCGCCACTTCTTCGTCCGGCGATTTCGGATACAAACTGTAAGTTCCCGGAAGATCGACGTAAAAAAATTCGTAATCCTGTTTATTGATCCTGCGATGTGCGGTGCCCGTTTTTTTGTCGACGGTCACTCCGGGAAAATTTCCTGTTTTCTGGTGAAGCCCGGTGAGCGCATTAAAAAGCGTCGACTTCCCGCTGTTCGGATTACCGATGAGCGCGATCTTGCGAAGAGTTACCGGGCAATAATTATTTTCCACTTGAAAGATCTCCCGATCGGGAAATTATTTTTTTTCGGTCCGGCGAATACGGATCGTTGCAGCTTCCGCTTTTCTCAAACTGAGAATGTATCCCGAAATATTGATCGCGATGGGATCGCCGAGCGGTGCCATTTTTTCGAGAATAACTTCTTCACCGGGAGTGCATCCCATTTCAAGAAGTTTGATGGATAATTCAGGGTCGGTGAAAGAATCGATGATCGCTTTTTCGCCGGGCAACAACATCGAAAGATAATCCCCGGTTCTCTTGTTATTTTTCTTCTTCACCATCATAAACAAAGGTAGCCATGACGGGTGCGTTTCAGAAATGCACCGCGTACCTAAAACAGGGTATTTTATAGAGTACGAAATCCCGAATTAATTCGGGAAAAGTTGCGAAATACGAAAGAGTACTAAATTCCTAACCTGTTCGGGAGTCCACCATGCTTTGATTGTATACGAAACTCTGGTCATGATGTTCCGTTTGTTCTTTCGCACCATTTTTCTAAATTGGCTGAATTACATAAATCAGTATGAAAGGATCTGACACAGCAACGACTGCCATAATGGTAAATGAAGTGTTCATTGACCATGAAAACCTGATCAGGAATATTTACCGCGGTAACCAGGACGCAGAAACGGTAACGAAAATGCAGGATGATACACTGCTTCTCATTGACCAACTGGCGAAAAAAAATATTCCCGTTCTCATACTTACTGATCTGCAGAAGATCGGTAAGACCAATGCGGCATCGCGCAGTGCTGCGAACAAAGCTCTTAAGCTGATGGTATTCGACAAGGTAGCGATCTACGGCGCAAACACATTCCTGAAATATGTTGCCAATTTTATCATCATGGCTTCTGGCCGATCGGATAAAGTAAAATATTTTGACACCGAGCAGGAAGCAAAAAACTGGTTAATGCCCGGGGAAATAAAATGAATGATGAAAATGATATTGCAGCGTACCGTCGTTTTGTAAAAGAACGGCTCGAGAGCATCGTTCCGGTTTTCGCCAAAGCAGCAATAGGAGATTTTTCTGAAAACGTGAATCTTCCCGAACATGATGATGAGTTCGCGGAATTTTTTGTCGGGGTGCAATTGGTACTCGAAGTGGCGCGCGAACAATTGGCAGAATTGAAAGAGCTCAACCAGACGCTGGAAAAAAAAGTCGAACAGCGCACTGAAGAGATCATCCGCAGAGAAGAACTTTTGCGCGCACAGACCGAACGCTATGAAACACTTCTTCGCGCACAGAGTGAAATGGGAGAAGGTGTTGCCATTACAGAAGGCAGCAATTTTATTTATTGCAATGATGCGTTGCAGAAATTATATGGCTACTCGCTGGAAGAGTTACAGAAAATGTCTTCCTTCTTTGAAATAGTAGCGCCTGAACTTCGTGACGAATTGATGCAGCGTCTCCGTCAGCGTTTGAATCATGAAAATTCTTCCGATTCCGGTGAAACAATTATCATTCGCAAAGACGGACAGCGGATAAATATTCAGTATTCACTCAAGCCGGTTGTTTCCGGTGGAAAAACACAACTCATTTCCATTATCCGCGATGTAACGAAGAGAAAACAAACGGAAGAATTCCTGAAAAAAGAAAAAGACAGATCGGAGCGCGCTGAGCTTGCGCGAAATGTTTCCGAAATGTTTCTTGCCAATATCAGCCACGAGATACGCACACCGATGAATGCCATTGTAGGTTTTGCGCGGCTCCTTATTCAATCGCCATTGAACGGCGAACAAAAAGAATATGCTGACATCATACGTAGTTCGGGCGAAAATCTACTGGTGATCATCAATGACCTGCTGGATCTTTCCCGTTTGCAGGAAGGAAAAATACAACTGGAAAAACACGATTTCAATATTCCCAAGATCGTGAATGATGCATTGCGTGTATTCAGCGTGACTGCAAATCAGAAAGGAATAGAACTTGAATCGCAGATTGATCCGCGACTGGAAATTTCTCTCATCGGCGACCCGGTTCGTTTAGGGCAGATCTTACTCAATCTTCTTTCTAACGCATTAAAATTCACAGAGCGTGGAAAAATTTCGGTTTACTGCACAATGCTCGATGAAAAAGAAGATCATGTTGAAACAGGTTTTACGATCTCCGATACCGGCGTGGGAATATCGATGAATGAACTTCCTTACATTTTTGACCGTTTCGGAAAAGCGAATCGTTCTGATTGGAAAAAACATGAGGGAACCGGTATTGGCCTTGCGATCTCGAGGCATCTCGTGGAATTACAGGGCGGCGAGATCTCTGTCAATAGTAAATTGAACGAAGGCACATCTTTTCATTTCACGCTTGCTTACGAAAAAGCAAATTGTAAAAAACCGGAATCAAATAAAATTTACGAGGCAGAAAAAAAATTATCAGGTGGAAGAACTTCTTCGTTGCGGATTCTGCTTGTCGAGGACAACGAGATGAACAGGGAATTGATGCGTATCCTTTTTCAGAAAAAGCAGATCACTATCGACATGGCAGAAGATGGAAGAATTGCGCTGAAGATGCTTGAGAAAAATAAATACGATGTGATCCTGATGGATATTAAACTTCCGGAGATGGATGGATATGAAGTAACGCGGCGCATCAGGATAATTAATCAATGGAAAAATGTCCCGGTCATTGCGGTGACTGCTCACGCCATTGAAGGAGAAAAAGAAAAATGCCTCGCAGCAGGAATGAACGACTATGTTTCCAAACCTGTTGATCCGGATGAATTGTATTCAAAGATCATTTACTGGACCGGAAAAAAGCGAAAGCCCGCGAAGAAAACTGAAAAGACTCCGGCGAAAAAAAATAATTTTAAAGTGATCGATCTCCGCTATCTCGAAAAGATAACGCATAACGACAAGGAGATGCAACAAGAACTCATCAGGATCTTTTCGGTGAACGCGCCGAAAATGATCCGGAAAATGTCGAAACTTGCGGAGAAGAAAAAAAACAACGAGCTGGGTGAGCTGGCTCATAAATTCAGATCGGGAGCAGGAAATATTTTCCGGAAAGAAAAAATGAAGATGGTAGAACAACTGGAAGATCAGTGCCGGAAAAATTCCCTGAAAAAAAACCTGGCGGAAATCGGGAAACTCCGGCAAATGACACTGATCGCGCTCAAAGAACTGGAACAACTTGATTTCATAAAATGAAATTAACGCGGATTAATTAATTTCGACGCATGGCTGCACCCAACCGGATGAATTGTATCGTTGTCGATGACGACGAAATGACCTGCAGGATCGTGGAGATCATGATCAGGAAAAATGCCTCGCTTGAACCCTGCGGAACTTTTTCCGGCGCACAGGATGCACTGAATTACCTGAAGGATCATAAAACGGACCTTATTTTTCTGGATGTGGAAATGCCGGGAATGAGCGGACTGGAAATGCTTGAAAAATACAATGACAATCTTCCACCGGTTGTCCTCATCACATCACATAAAAAATATGCAGCCAGCGCATTTGATTTCGACGTACTGGATTTTCTGGTCAAACCTATTCTTCCCGAACGATTTCAGAAAGCAGTAAAAAAAGCACAGAAAGTTTTTGAACAGAATAAAAAAAATCCCGGCGCAAATCCGCTCTACGTCAAAACCACAGCACGTATTGTAAAGATTGATCCGGCCGAGATCATCTTCATCAAATCGCTGGCCGATTACGTGGTCATTCACACACTGCGCGAAAAATTCACCGCTCACTCCACCATGAAAACGATTCTCGCACGCCTGCCTGCGGGACAGTTTCTTCGTGTTCATCATTCTTACATTGTGCGTCTCGATAAAATTTCGAGCTATGAAAACAGTCTCCTGAGTGTGGCAGGATATAAATTACCGGTGAGCCGTTCCAGGAAAAAAGAACTGGGCACTGCCATCAAAAGTTTTCTGCGATAATCTTCCCGGGTATCGAAAATTAACCGCTGGTTATCGAAATCAGTCCCGCCCCGAGGGAAATGTAAATTATTTTGCAATTAATAAAGGCGAACATCTTAATTCATATTTATCGTAACCAATTCTTCCACGCCGTTTTTATTGCAGCGGTGTGGTTGATATTTGAATCGGTCAACCTCAAATCAAAAACCCAACACTAAAAAAAAAATTATGAAAAAAATTTACACAATCTTTTTTGCAATGTTCCTTTCTTATTACGCATTCGCTCAAACTGTGACGATCAGTAACGTTGTGAATGAGTCGTGCAACGGACAATGTATTGGATCTGCAATGGCAAATCAATCCGGTTTTGTTCCTGCAGGAACTTATTCGTGGAACTCCACACCCACGCAAACAACACAAACAGCGACCAACCTGTGTGCAGGGAGTTATACCGTTACTGTTACCAATGGCGTGCAATCGGCCACAGCAACAGTGACCATCACGGAACCTACAATGCTTACCGCAACAGAATCGCATGTAAACGTTGCCTGCTTCGGTGGAATGAACGGATCTGCAACTGCAGTTGCTTCGGGAGGAACTCCCAACTATTCTTATTCCTGGAATTCAACGCCGGTACAGAATACACAAACTGCAACTAATCTCGGACCGGGTTCATACACTTGCACAGTGACAGATAACAATGGTTGTTCAACAACTGTTGTTTCAATTATTACTCAGCCTTCCTCTGCTGTTAGTGCAACATCATCCAACACTTCTGTAAATTGTTTTGGCGGAAGTGACGGAACTGCAACTGCAACTCCATTCGGCGGAACGCCTCCTTATTCTTATAGCTGGAATTCAACACCCGCACAAATGACGCAAACAGCTACCGGATTACCAATGGGAACTTACGCGTGTACGATCACTGATGCGAACGGATGCGCAACTTCTGTCGCTACAACCATCGCACAACCTTCCACCGCAGTAATGGCAACTACAACTTCCACTTCTGTTTCTTGTAATGGCGGCAACGACGGATCAGCTACAGTGAGCGCAAGTGGCGGAACACCCGCTTACACTTACATGTGGTCGCCGGGAAATCAAACTACAACAATGATCAACGGTTTAACAGCGGGAACTTACACTGCAACAGTAACAGACGCGAACGGATGTATGGCCACCTCAACTGTAACTGTAATGCAACCGAATCCGCTGATGGCAAACGTTACGATGATCAATGCATCGTGCAACGGATCGTGCGATGGAGTTGCAATGGCAAATCCAACAGGAGGTACATCTCCGTTTATGTATTCATGGACGTCAGGTGGAACTGCACAGAACGATTCGAATCTCTGCGCAGGAAATCATGGTGTGGTGGTCACGGATGCAAATGGTTGCTCCACCAACCAGATCTTCAGCATAACACAACCACCGGTGATGACCGTTACCACTAGCGGAACAGATGCTACTTGTGTTGGATGCACCAATGGATCTGCAACTGCTACACCAACGGGTGGAACAGGCCCATACACTTATTTGTGGTCACCAGGATCTCAAACAACACAAACTGCTTCTGGCCTTGGACTCGGAACTTATACGGTGTGCGTAACAGATGCAAACGGATGTGCTTCTGTTTGTGATACGGTTTCCATCAATGACGGAACGGGCATCAGCACTCCTTCCTTGTCAAATGGTTTCTTCATTTATCCAAACCCGGCTTCAACAGTTATTAATATTAAAACTTCTGTTGCGGGAGATCTACGGATCACATTGTATGACATTACCGGGAAAACCATTTACAGTGAGAATTTCACGTGCGCAAAAGATGCAGTGCATGTTTTGAACATTGCTGATCAGCCGGCAGGAATTTATTTGTTGCAGGTTCAGATGAACGGCACACGCATCACACAAAAAATCTCAAAGTACTGATCACGATTTTTTATTTCAATTTCATGAGGGGCCGGCAGGATGATCAGATCACCTGCCGGTTTTTTTTGAAAAAATATTACCACGCATCTTCGGATGATTTTTTTAATGTTGATGCACGAAAGTTTTTCCGGTTAATTTTGAACTTTGCAAAATAAAAACCAAAAATCTCCCTGTAAAATGATTCCCCCAAATCATGTCAATGTAATTGACTCACCTCTTTCAAGAATGTGGTTTGAAGATGACGGGATCTTCTGTTCCGTTTTCAATAAAGGAGCTGTGCTCACTAAAGATTCACTCCATAATTCTTTCCGGCAGATCGCTGAGCTTTCGAATGGAAAAAAGATCTGCTGGCTGGGTGAAGTGACGAACGTAGGCGGTGCGGATAAAGAAACCAGGGAACTTGCTTCGGAGGAAACGCCGAAACTTGTAAAAGCGCTCGCCATCATTACAAATTCTCCTATATCATCGATGCTTGCCAATCTTTACCTCGGATTGAAGAAACCACCTTTTCCGGCAAAACTTTTTACGGACGAAAATAAAGCGCGTCAGTGGCTGAGACAATATTTATAGGATGCGAATTCGGGAACGAATTACGAATGGGGGAACGAAGTGCGAATAGGTACGAAAATGCGAAGTGCGAATTTGCCAATTACGAATGGGGGACCGAAGTGAGAATAGGTGCGAAAATGCAAAGTGAGAATTTACAAATTATGAATTCGGGTTTCCTTCCAAAGATAATCATACCAATGATTTCGTAGTGTTTACTCTATTTTGTAAAAAACTTGACTTTATACTTTAGATTACATACACTTGTAAAGTGTTGGTGAAATATTGAGTGAAATTCTTGACCAGCGTACATCAACCGGAGGAACGAGCAAGAAAATTGAAATCCGTTCGGCACAATTAATTCTTCAACCTAAATTTTAGTAATTTTCAATAAGTTCTAAAACCTAAACTTATGAAACACTTCTATCTTTTTATTACGGCAGCATTTCCTTTTGTTCTTGCAGCGCAAATTACCACAGGATCATTTGCTGCACGAGTTGATTTTACATCTGCACCCCTTTTCAACGGTGGGTCAAATGTTGCTGCTTCCGATATGGATGGCGACGGAAAACTGGATATGACTGTAACTTATGCAGGACCAATTTCTGTTTACCGCAACACAAGTACTGTTGGCGTTATTAATTCAAGTTCTTTTTCCGCAACTACTGCAGATATTTTAGTTAGCGGTGCTTCATGGCAAGCGCAAACTTCGGATCTGGATGGCGACGGAAAAAAAGATGTGCTGACGAGCAAATGGGATTCCAATCCCTATGGATTTTCCGTTTTCAGAAATACAAGTACCGTTGGAAATTTATCTTTTGCCGCTGAGCAGATTTTTGACAATACCATTGCCAATACAAAAGGATTGCAACTGGCCGATATTGATGGTGACGGAAAAGATGATATTGTAGCTTGTGATGATCAGAGAGGAAGAGTTGTGATCATGCGCAATACAAGTACAATTGGTACAATTAGTTTTGCAGCAGAAATAACAATGCAAGTTCCTTTCGCTAATCTTCGCAGACTTTCAGTTGCCGATATTGATGGCGACGGAAAAAAAGATCTTGCCGTAGGTTATGAAGCGGCACCAACAATTGCAATTTTTCAGAATACAAGTACAGTTGGAAATATCTCTTTCGCAACAAGAGTGGATCTGACAACTCCCGGACAACCCTATGATCTCTCGATTTCAGATATTGATGTGGATGGTCACAGAGATATTGTTGCTGCTTGCAGGTTTCAGGTTGATCAATTGGTCGTTCTCAGAAGTTTGATGACATCAGCAGGAACAATTTCAACCACATCCTTCGCGGCTCCAGTTGCATTTTCCGCAGGTGTCTCCGGTTGTGATCCGTTCAGTATTGCTGTTGGCAATATTGACAATGACAACAAACCGGATGTTGTCATTTCGAATAATGTTGCAAATACAATTGCTGTTTTCCGGAATACTTCTACGCCTGGAAGTTTTACAACCTCTTCAATGGCAGCCCATGTTGATTTCGCAACCTTACAATATCCAGACGGTGTAATACTTGCTGACATAGACGGTGATGGAAAAAATGAAATCATTGTCAACAACAGCAACTCTTCAGGAGTGGGCGTATTTTCCATTTTCCGAAATCTTATTACACCTTCCGGAATTATGCAAAATGAAATTTCAAATAATGTTCAACTGTATCCGAATCCTACAAATGAAAATGCCACACTTTCCTTTTCACTTAATCAATCTCAGAATGTGAAAATTTCCCTATACGATTTAACTGGAAGGGAAATTGAAGTTGTTGAAAATGAAAATATGTCGGAAGGAGAACACCTTGCTGCAATCAAGAGAAATGATTTGTCGGCTGGAGTTTATTTTGTGAAAATGCAATTGGGGGATGTTATAGAGACGAAGAAGATTTTATTTGAATAACCGGGAAATTTATTTAAAATGAAAAAAATATAACTAACAAAATAAAAAACAACTTCTATGGATATTTCAGGATTAAAGTTTGAGGCCTCCATCATTACAAATTCTCCTGTGTCTTCAATGCTTGCCAATCTTTACCTCGGATTGAAGAAACCACCTTTTCCGGCAAAACTTTTTACGGACGAAAATAAAGCGCGTCAGTGGCTGAGACAATATTTATAGGATGCGAATTCGGAAACGAATTACGAATGGGGGAACGGAATGCGGAAAGTGCGGATATGCGAATTATGAATTCGTGGATGAATTGAAAAAAACTACGGGGAAAATCAGCGCCAGTTGTGATGCGTTCCTTTTTTCTCTTTGGTGCCATCACCCACTCCACAAGTCGTGCAAATATTTTTATGAAAGAGGCGGCAACTTTGCATTGACATTGACAAAAATGAAAGGATAAGCAGGAAGAGAAAATATTGTTTTATAGAATTCTTCATTGCGAGAACCTGTTCATTTGTGTTTGTTTTTTTTCATTTCCTGTTTTGCGGCAGCGTGTTTGGTCGGAAGCGGTGCCCAGGCGCCGGGTTTAAAGAAGTTGCAACTTGCCACTGAAAAAAAAGCTAAAACAGTGAGGAGAATAAAATATTTCCGGGGCAGTTTCATTCATTTTAATTTTTGATACTGATAAAATGAACACTGTACGATTCAGTGATGATGCTTCTTTTGTTTCTTTGGTTTTCCGTTCGTGCTGAAATTCGGGCAATCGCCGCAATGATTTTTTCCGTGAAGCAGCCAGCAACTTTCCATGGCCATGCTGCAGAAAGCGACTAATGAAAAAGTAAAAAATATTTTTCTGATCGAACGCATCAATTCAAAGATACAAAAACGGCTCCTCTTTTTCATTTGCCTGTGCCGGCCTTTGGATCGGTTTGCGATGTTGAATAATCCTTATTTTTGATTTTCACTTATGAATCCACTCATCTTATTCTATCATTTCGGCCGGTATTTCCTGTTACTAAGGCAGGTGTTTCGCCGTTCTGATAAACGAAGTGTATTGTGGAAACGCGTTTTTTTTGAGATCAATGAAATCGGCATTGGCTCTCTCGGGATCGTGATCATCATTTCTATTTTCATGGGAGCAGTTATCACCATCCAGTCGGCATTCGGTTTCGAAAGTCCGTGGATCCCTCTCTATGCCGTGGGTGTGGCCACGCGCGATTCGATCATTCTCGAATTCTCTCCAACCATCGTGAGTCTTATTCTCGCAGGAAAAGTCGGATCGAGCATTGCCTCTGAGATTGGTAACATGCGCATTTCAGAACAGATCGATGCACTCGATGTGATGGGCGTGAACTCTGCAAATTTTCTGATCCTTCCGAAAATTCTCGCTTCTGTTTTTATTTTTCCATTCATCATCACCATCAGTATGTTCTTCGGCCATCTCGGTGGATTTGTACTTGGTGTTGCTGCCGGGGTAGTTACGCCATTTGAATTTGTTTACGGGATTCAATATGATTTCAGACCGTACAATGTTTTTTATGCGATCACAAAAACGATCGTATTCGGATTCATCATTCCATCTGTTTCCGCGTATCATGGTTATTACGCAAAAGGCGGATCGCTCGAAGTCGGCCAGGCAAGTACGCGCGCGGTGGTGTACAGCATCATTACATTGCTCATCTTCAATTTCATTCTTACCCAACTTTTACTGGTATGATAGAAGTAAAGCATCTGAGCAAATCGTTCGGGGAAAAAGTGGTCCTCCGCGATTTTTCTTTTACGTTCGAAGAAGGAAAATCCAATCTTATCATTGGCGAATCCGGAACCGGAAAATCAGTATTGATAAAATGTATGACGGGATTGATCCAGCCGGATGAAGGGCAGGTTCTCTTTGACGGAAAAGATTTTCTTCGTCTTGATTTCAATGCACGGAAAGAGATCCGCCAGCAAATAGGAATGCTGTTCCAGGGTGGCGCACTGTTCGATTCGATGACGGTTGATGAGAATGTAAAATTCCCGCTGTCTATGTTCACTCAAATGTCAGAAAGTGACAAAGATGATCGTGCAAATTTTTGCCTTGCCCGCGTGAA
The DNA here is from genome assembly GCA_016194975.1 of Bacteroidota bacterium. NCBI lineage: Bacteria > Pseudomonadati > Bacteroidota > Bacteroidota bacterium. The sequence continues at coordinate 89,927 of JACQAM010000009.1, read as the reverse complement.
TCTTTCAAACGTAGGGAAACTTTATCCGGCGGAACTTTCGGGCGGAATGAAAAAACGGGTTGCGATTGCACGTGCAATTGCCATGAATCCGAAATATCTTTTCTGTGATGAACCTAACTCCGGTCTGGATCCACTTGGGTCAATTCTCATTGACGAATTGATCAAAGAGATCACGGAAGAATTTCACATTACCACCGTGGTCATAACGCACGATATGAATTCGGTACTGGAGATCGGAGACAGGATCGCATTCCTTCACAAAGGAGACAAAGCGTGGGAAGGAACTAAAAGTGAAGTGCTGCGCTCCGACAATAAAATTCTTTCTGATTTTGTTTATGCCAATAAATTCCTTAAAGCTTTCCGCGAAAGATTGGAGAAAGGCGGATAAAAAATTCAAAAAAAAAGACCGGTCGAATACCGGTCTTTTCTGTAAGAATGAATCGTGAAGATTATTGTGCAACGATCATGCGGCGTGTTGTTTGTTTTCCATCCACGTTAAGCGTGTAGAAATAAACACCTGCATTCAGATTCTGTGTATTCATTTCGAGCTGATAATTTCCTGCAGCTTTGTGGCCTTCATTGAAAATCATCACCTGCTGCCCTGTAACATCACACACGGTAACAACAATATTGCCTGCATCCGCAATGGAATAATTCACCATCGTGTTTCCATTGGCAGGATTCGGATAATTCTGCCCGAGTGAAAGTCCGGGTGCAGTATACGAAGCGATACCAGTAGGAGGAGTAGTGATCTTGTAAGAGAAGAGGTGATTCTCCAGCGAATACGCCTGCGTGAAAGCATATTTCGGAATATAATTTCCATTCCAGGAATTTCCGGTTTCGTTGTAACGCTCTTGCGTACGTGTGATGAAAGAACATCCGTAATCACAAGAAGATGCCTGGTAATTGCAGTCGAGATACAGTGGATAGGTATTCGCTCCGCCTTCTTCATAAGAAGCAAAGTAGAATGAATTGAGTTGTGTGTCGAGTGTATCGCCGGTTGAATAAGGATAGCCGGGTTTGAAATCAACGCCAACTGCTGCAAGTTTTCCAGCGGGAACAGAGAATCCATTTGTGCTGAAATCTTTCGCACCCCAATAAGTAACAGAAGTATCGGCAATGGTAAGAGGAAGTTTGAAGGTTACCATACCGGTGGGCATTACATAAGAAGTAGAAGATTGTGAAGGCATATTCACTGCTCCGTTATAATGCATTCCTTTGAATGTTACGGTATCTGTTCCGTAATTCGCAGCAGTAGAACCGATGAAACCATTATTGTAAAGATTGGCTGATGTGCCATTGCTGTACAAATAAACGATGAGTGTATCCACAACACCGGGATTGGAATAATTACGGGCGTATGAATAAACGATCTCCATTGAATCGATCGAATACGCATCAGTACGCGACATTGCGTAACCATTGATAGGCCCATAATAATTATTCAACGATGGAGAAGCCACGTCGAGAACATCGCCAAGACTATGGATCCACACGTAATCCCATGTTCCGAAATTTCCTAGAACATTTGAATCAGGGAAAAGATAATTTGCATTGAGGACGGATACTCCTCCGCCCCAGTCATTGTCTTTTGCATCGGCATAAGTGATCCAACCCGACCAGTTCTGTGGAGTTACATTCGGGTCAACAGTGCGCGCACTACTGTGAACAGTTCCGGGTTTCATCCGGATCTGGCGTGCTGCGTGTTGAGGATTCTGTCCTGCATTGAGGATCTGCTGCGCATTCACGCCGGTGAAAATTCCTGCTGCAAGTACAACAAGAGTGTAGATTTTCTTCATGGCTTTGGATTTATCAGTTTTTCAGTTTATACAAATATAGGAAAATCGGAATTGAGCTTTGTTAAGCGGAAGAACTTAAAAAAAGAAAGGTGCCTTGAGAGCACCTTTCCTGAAATAATTTCAATGATTAATTCTGAACAGAAAACTTACGCGTGTAATTCATGCCATTCACTGTGAAAGTGTAGGAATAAAGTCCATTTGCATAGTTGGAAGTGTTCAGATCGAATTTATGCGATCCTGCAGCAGAGTTATTCATATTCTCGGTATAAACGAGAGCACCTGTTGCATTGTAAACGTTGAACACCACGTCGCTGTTTTTGGTAAGAGAGTAGCTGATCGTAGTTGAAGCATTAGCCGGATTAGGATAGTTCTGCCCGATCGAAAGTTCTGAAGAAGCAGATGCAACTCCCAATGGTCCTTCGATCACATTGATGTCATCAATGTAAAGAACGTCCATATCAAATGCAGTGTGATGGTAAGCGAAATAAATTGGCATACCATTCATTGAAGCAGGAATATCAACCGTTTTCAATTGCCAGATAGTATCCATTGCTTCTGTAGGAGAAGGATAAGCATCTGCACGTGTATAAATTGCCGGATTGGTAAAATCGGTATAGTTGGCCATACCTGTTGTGCTCAACAGAACAGAATATCCGTCACGATAAGCAGGATTGCATTTTTCTGTCCATGCGATGTGCGCACCGGTTGCAGGAATGGTGATCGGTCCGAACTCAAGCCAGTTGTCAGCTTGTGCCGGTGATGAAAACCAAGACACCGCGTAAAGTGTGAATGCAGTATCAGTTGGTGCTTCATACGCCTCATGGAAATCGAAAGTAGATCCGTCAGTGAGAAGGCTGTAGAAAACGCCCCATGACTGAGAGTATCCTGCAGAAGCGTATCCTGATGCAAGCGCTAGCCCGTCAATATCTTCTGTAGCGATAGTGAAAGTTGGAGCATCAGTAGGATTCACATACCAATATTCTGCATCGGTGAACAATAAACTATCTCCGATAGCCTGGGTATGAACATTAGGATTGATGGCAACCGGAACTCCAGGATTTGGAAGTCCTACGCGATTGCTCTGCTGTGCGGTCATTGCTCCCGCCAGTCCAAGAATAGCAAGGGTAGTGTAGATTTTTTTCATTTGTTTTTGTTTTTATTGGAGGTCTTTGTTAACAGCAACAAATATAACTATTTGTTCTTTGCCTGAATTAAAATGCTCTTGCGATCCGTCAATTTATTTTAAAATATTCTTACGCGTTTACATGTTGGTCAAATGCTGGCCGGCTCCATGTAAGACTCGATGGGAAGGCACGAACAGATGAGGTTGCGGTCGCCATGAGCATTATCTACTCTTCCTACGGATGGCCAGAATTTTGTTTCTCTTACCCAACTCAGCGGGTAAGCAGCTTTCTCCCGTGAATAGGAATGCTTCCAGTTATCGGAAGTAGTTTGCTCTGAAGTATGAGGTGCATTTTTAAGCACATTATCATTCACATCCGAAATTCCATCAGCGATCTCGGTGATCTCTTTCCTGATATGGATAAGCGCATGGCAAAAACGATCGAGTTCTGCGCGCGATTCGCTTTCCGTGGGTTCCACCATCAATGTATCGTGCACCGGAAAAGAAACTGTGGGCGCATGAAATCCATAATCCATCAATCGTTTTGCTATATCACCTACTTCTACTTTCGCTGTGCGTTTGAATTCGCTACATTCAAGGATCATCTCGTGCGCAACGCGTCCATTCTTATTGGTATAAAGTGTCGAGAAATTCCCCTTCAGTTTTTCTTTGATGTAATTTGCATTTAGGATGGCAGCTTTTGTGGATTCCGTCATTCCGTTTCCTCCCAGCATTTTCACATAGCCATAAGAAATCAGAAGGATGAGTGAACTTCCGAATGGAGCAGCCGATACCGCTGTTATTCCTTTTTCTCCACCCGCTTTTATCAGCGGATGTGATGGAAGAAAAGGAACGAGATGTTTTGCAACGCCTATGGGACCCACACCCGGACCACCACCGCCATGTGGAATTGCAAATGTTTTATGCAAATTCAAATGACAAACATCGGCCCCGATATTTCCGGGACTCGTTAATCCAACCTGCGCATTCATATTCGCACCGTCCATATAAACCTGTCCGCCGAATTGATGGATGATGGATGTGATCTCGGTGATCGATTCTTCATAAACGCCGTGAGTGGAAGGATAAGTTACCATGAGGCAACTCAGTTTTTCCTTATTCAATTCTGCTTTTTCACGCAGATCATTCACATCTATATTTCCTTTCTCATCACATTTCACCACTATTATTTCCATTCCTGCCAATGCAGCAGAAGCAGGATTTGTTCCGTGAGCAGAAGAAGGAATAAGCGCCAGGTTGCGATGTGAATTTCCCATCGATGCATGATAAGCGCGGATCACCATAAGACCTGCATATTCTCCCTGCGCACCGGAATTAGGTTGGAATGACATTGCCGCAAAACCGGTGACCTCACTCAGTGCAACATTCAATTCATCAATTACCTGCTTATATCCTGCTGCTTGTTCCAACGGAGCAAACGGATGCAGATTTGCAAATGCAGGCCAGGAGATCGGCATCAGTTCGGCGGCGGCATTCAGTTTCATGGTGCAGGATCCGAGTGAAATCATGGAATGTACCAGTGAAAGATCTTTGTTCTCTAATTTTTTTATGTAACGCATCATCTCTGTTTCCGAATGATAAGAATTGAAAACAGGATGCGAAAGAATTTTTCCGGAACGCTGGATCGATTTATCATTCGGAGATTTTGCAGCAACAATTTCATTCACCCCGAAGACAGAAAGAATCTTTTCCATATCAGCATCCTGGATGGTTTGATCGAGACTGATGTGAATTGAATTTTTTCCATAGCGGAAATTAATTGCCGCAGCTTCTGCCAATTTTTTTATTCCATCGATATTTTTTCCGGAAGGAACCTGGAAAGAAACCGTGTCGAAGAAATTTTTATTGATGCGGATGAATCCTGTTTTTTCCATTGCAGTTGCAAGCGCACACGCGTTGGCATGCACCTCGTCAGCGATCGCGCGTATGCCGGAAGGACCGTGATACACGGCATACATTCCCGCCATGATCGCAAGCAATGCCTGCGCCGTGCAGATATTCGATGTTGCTTTATCGCGCTTGATGTGTTGCTCTCTCGTTTGAAGCGCCATTCTCAACGCATGTTTTCCATTGCTGTCGACAGAAACGCCAATGATCCTTCCCGGCAAAAGACGTTTGAATTCTTCACGCGTTGCAAAAAAAGCGGCGTGAGGTCCGCCATATCCCATGGGCACACCGAATCGCTGTGAATTTCCGAATACCACATCAGCGCCCCATTCCCCGGGAGGAGTGATCATCGCGAGTGCGAGAAGATCTGTTGCAACAGCAACACCACAACCGGCAGTATGCGCATCATCTGTAAATTTTTTTAGTTCCGTAATTTCTCCGTCGATATCGGGATATTGCAGCATAGCTCCGAAAAAATCACCGGTGAATTCAAATGAATGATGATCGCCTGTAACAATCGAAATATTCAGAGGAGCAGAGCGAGTTCGGAGCACATCAATCGTTTGAGGAAAACATTTTTCGCTTACAAAAAATTTATTTGCGCCGCGGGTCACTGCATCTTTTTTCCTGTTCGCAAAAAGCATGGTCATCGCTTCAGCTCCAGCGGTGGCTTCATCGAGCAGAGAAGCATTCGCCATTGGCATCGCGGTAAGATCCATTACCATAGTTTGAAAATTCAGCAATGCTTCCAGGCGCCCCTGCGAGATCTCTGCCTGGTAAGGAGTATAGGCGGTGTACCAGCCAGGGTTCTCGAGAATATTACGCTGGATGACCGGCGGGACAATGGTGCCATAATAACCAAGACCCATGCAACTGGTAAATATTTTATTCTTCGCGGCAATTTTTTCGAGTTCACGGAGGTATTCAAATTCACTGATACCATCGGCAACAGCAAGCGGTTTTTTCAGGCGAATGCCGGAAGGTATCACTTCACTAATCAACTGATCAAGATCGGAAACGCCGATCGCCTGGAGCATTTCATTTTTTTCCTGTTCGGATGGGCCGATGTGTCGTCTTGAGAATTGATCTGTAGCCATTGGGAAGTTGGTGTTGAAAGAGATAATTATTTTCGTTTTCTATTCAGTAAATCATCTTGAAAAATGCGGACAAAGATAATGAGAATTGAAATTTAGCGCGGAAGAGTTTCCAACGATGGTGAATAACTTCCGATTCGTTATCTTTGAAAAAGCAAGACAAGTTGTATGAACAGGATTTACTCTATACTGTGCCTTTTATTTTCCGCCGGATTTCTCCATTCACAAACCACTCCTCTCGACACTGTTTTCCTGATGAGCGGAAAAACGGTTCAGGGAATTGTGAAAGATTCCACCGATGAGCAATTAAAGATTCTCACACCGACCAAGAAAGGAAATTTCAAAGCAGATTTCGTGGATCTCGATCTTGTTTACTCGGTAAAATATGCGAAAGACGGAAGTGAATCTGTTTTCTACAAACAGGATACGCTCTTCGGAAATTATTTCACACCCCAGGAAGTAAAATATTTCATTTACGGCGAACGTGATTCACGTGCCTATTATCATTGTCGGATGGCGTGTGCTGGTGCTTTTCTTTTCGGCGCAGCAGGCGGTTATTCACAAAGTTTTTTCCTCACGTTTCTTCCACCGTTCATTTACAGCGGCGCTTCCACTTTTTTCCGGGTGAAAATAAAACCGGGCAGCGTTTCCAACCCGGAGAATATCAAGTACGATACGTATGTGCTCGGTTATGAAAAAGACGCACGCCAGCGCCGACTCGCTCGTACGCTCCTGTGGGGAGGAATAGGAATGGTGGCAGGGTTCGCGATGTCGGGTGCGGTGAATGGTTTCCAAAAATGAACCCGCGCGGAAATTTTCCGAAATACATTTTCAATTTCTACCTGTTCGGTAATTTTCACATTGCACTGTGCGCTGTGGCGCTCACGATGGTGACGCAGCATCTTTTCGGTTTCCAACTACGCCGGGAACTTTTCATTTTTATTTTCTGCGGAACTTTTTTCGGGTACAACCTGCAGCGGCTTCCTTCTGCTTATGAAAAGCACAGCATCAACCGGAAATTTTTCCGTCATCACTGGAACACGCAACATCGAATACTGCTCACCGTACTTTCCGCTGCAGCTGCCGTTGCATTTGCCTGGTCGTATTCGCGGCTCCTCTTCCGCTCACAGATCATTGCACTGATACCTGCGGCGCTTTCTTTCGCTTACGCATTTCCGGTGATCCCAGGAAAAAGAAAATGGCTGCGGTTGCGCGACATTCCCGGGGCGAAAATTTTTGTGATCACAATAGTGTGGTTGATGAGTTGCGCGCTACTTCCTGCCGCCGCCGCTCACGTTCCGCATTCGGCGTGGTTCTCTGTTCCTATTCTGCTTTGGTCGCTTGTGATCGGGCTGCTGATATTTTCACTCACCATTCCATTCGATATCCGTGATAATGATTATGACGGAAAAAAACTGAGTACGATCCCGGCGATGATCGGTGTCAGGAATTCTATTATTCTTGCTTTGTTCACACTTTTTCTTTCTGCAGGAATTTGCTGGATGATTTTTTTCTTTTTCAAAACCGGTGATCTCCTCTTCGCGCCCGCGTACACGCTCTGGTGCATGATCACTTCCATTCTCATTTACAAAAGTTCCACATCACGGCACGAATATTATTTTTCGTTTCTCATTGATGGCACGATGCTGCTCCTCGGTGGAATGATCTTACTGGCAGGCCAACTCTGAACTTTCACAGATCGCGGTTATGGTCCGGTCAATGTCGTCTTCGGTATGCGCTGAAGAAATAAATCCGACCTCATATCCCGATGGGCCGAGGTAAATTCCTTTTTCCAGCAGCGCGTGATAGAATTTTCTGAATTTTTCCATTGACGCGGGGTCGATCTCCCCGGCGGCAGAAATTTTTTCCTTATCGGTGAATGCCAGCCAGAAAATGGATGCGGTGGAAAATATTTTTACGGGATATTTTTTTTCGCTTACAAATTTGCGGATTCCATTTACGAGTCGTTCACATTTTTTTTCGAGCGAAGAATAAAAATCTTTCTGAAGACATTGTCCCAGTTGAGCAATTCCCGCTGCCATCGCTACCGGGTTGCCGGATAATGTTCCTGCCTGGTACACATTTCCATCGGGAGAAATGTGTGACATCACCGCTGCAGAAGCTCCGTATGCTCCCACCGGCAATCCGCCACCGATTATTTTTCCGTACGTGATAATGTCAGGATGAATATTAAAATATCCTGCGGCGCCGGTGAATCCAATTCGAAAACCGGAAATGACCTCGTCGAAAATTAAAAGCGAATTATTTCTCTTCGTGATATCGCGCAAAAATTCCAGGAAACTTTTTTCCTGTAGCAACAACCCGTTATTCGCCGGCACGGGTTCGATGATCACACCTGCAATTTCATTTTTGAATTTCGTAAATGCTTCTTCCACCGCTTTGATATTATTCAACGGGACAACGATGGTTTCATTGACAAAAACTTCCGGAACTCCCGCGGAAGAAGAATTTCCGAACGTAACGAGCCCCGATCCTGCTTTTACAAGAAGAGAATCGCTGTGGCCATGATAACATCCTTCGAATTTTAATATTTTATTTTTTTGGGTACATCCGCGCGCAAGGCGTATCGCGCTCATCACGGCTTCTGTTCCTGAACTGACGAAACGAATTTTCTCAATGAACGGATTATTCGACAGGATTAATTCCGCTAATTTATTTTCCAGTTCCGTAGGCGCACCGAATGAACTTCCGCTCTCCACTGTTTTTTTCACCGCGTTCACCACTTCTTCATTCGCATGACCGAGAATGAGCGGCCCCCACGAACAACAGTAATCAATGAATTCATTTCCGTCGGCATCCCACACACGCGATCCCTTTCCTTTCGAAATAAATACCGGTGTTCCGCCCACCGAACGGAATGCGCGCACAGGAGAATTCACTCCGCCGGGAAAATATTTTTTTGCTTTGGAAAAAAGTTCTTCCGATTTCGATCGTTTCATAGTCGCGGATTAGCGCTGATTAAATTCAAATGCAAATCTGCGAAAGATGTTCCTGCCAACTACCGGCAAATGATAATTTTTTTACCGCCCGCTTCTTCATTCCCATTCATCCGGATAAAATAAATTCCATCCGCCATTGACGAAAGATCCATTTCAAATATTCCTTTCTCCACTTCAGCGCGATCAATCTTCATTACCAGATTTCCATAATTATCATACACCACTATATCCGCACCGGAATTCTTCTTCACATTCAGAATAAATTTTCCGGAAGAAGGATTTGGCGTAACCGAAATTTCATTCTCATTTGAAAAAGAATTTATCCCAAGTGGCACACACGCATTGGAAGTAACCAGCGAATTGTAAGGAGCAACATTCAGAACGGCATTCATTCTCACCGCTTGCCCCGCAGTAAATAAATTCATGCAGTTATCATCTTCATAAAACATATAATTCATAAACATGGCGCCCGGAGTAACCGTGTTGCATGCATCAAGCAAAGGATAAGCCGGACATCCCCCGGTAGGGAAAAGTTCTATCGGGGGAGTATCCGTCACCTGGTCATTGTCCACGCAAGTGTTACTCGGCGAAATATGATAAAGATTAAAACAATGAGCGACTTCATGCGTCGCACTTCTTCCATAATCATAAGGCGCCATGATATCTGCAAAAGTTCCGTAAGAAGTGTGATTACTTCCGAATGCAGAATACAAAACCACCGCTCCGAATGTCTGGCTCACGGTTCCCGTAGGAAATTCTCCGTACGCTAGAAGTCCCGCTCCTAAATTGCAAACCCATATATTGAAATACCGCGTCGGATCCCACGCATCTTTTCCTCCGAGTGAAGTATGTTTTACATTGTCATTCTGCGTCCATGAAGTGACAGCAGTAGGAATATGTTCGATACCGGTGGTTGCATTTCCACCTGGATCAACCTGCGCAAGACAGAATTGAATTCCTGTATTCGCAGCAACAGATTGAAATCCTGAAGGCGTATTTACAGTGTCGGGATTTGTTCTTCCATAATCTTCATTGAGCACCTGCATCTGCGAATAAACCTGGTTGTCGGAAATATTCTGTACTGCAGTTTTGTAGATGACGTGAACGACAACCGGAATAGTGATCACACTCTGAACTGAATTTCCCGCGTGTGCCGCGATCCATTGCTGAACAGAATTTTCATAGGCAGCGCGATCATTCCTGTACGCAGCATCATTCTGTTTTTTAATATTTTCGTTGTGATCGGTAATGCATTCTGTGCGCTGCGCGTGAAGCCCCATCACCGAAAACAAGATCATTAATAAAAAATAATTTTTTTTCATTTCATTGGTTTGATTAGGTGTTCAAGTTAAACAAATGCTCCCAATACCCCAAACCTCCATAGCCATTACCTGAACTTCACTCGTATATTTGCCACTACAGAAAACATCATGCATTTCGATAACACCATTGCCTTTGCGCGCGAACAGGACGAAAAAGATCCGCTGAGAAAATTCCGCGACCGTTTTCATATTCCGCAATTCAACGGAGAAGATGTTGTTTATTTTACCGGTAATTCTCTCGGACTTCAACCGAAAACAGTTCGGAAATTCATTGAGCAGGAACTCGAAGATTGGGAAGTACACGGAGTGGAAGGACATTTTCACGCGAAGAATCCCTGGTATTCCTATCACGAATTACTTACAGAAAAAACAGCACGGCTCGTTGGAGCAAAACCAATTGAAGTTGTAGTTATGAATCAACTCACTTCGAATATTCATTTTCTTTTCGTTTCGTTTTATCGTCCGCGTGGATTGCGTTATAAAATTCTCATCGAGCAAAAAGCATTTCCTTCCGATCAATATGCGGTGGAATCGCAAGTGAGATTTCACGGATACGATCCCGAAGATGCGATCATTGAATTGCATCCTCGCGAAGGAGAACACAACATCCGCACGGAAGATATTATTTCCACGATCGAAAAACATAAAGACGAACTCGCACTCGTTTTCATCGGTGGAGTGAATTATTACAGCGGCCAGGTGTTCGACATGAAAACGATCACAACGGCTGCGCACAAGGCGGGCGCGTATGTAGGTTACGATCTTGCTCATGCTGCAGGAAATATTATTTTACATCTCCACGACTGGAATGTGGATTTTGCGTGTTGGTGCTCTTACAAATATCTCAACAGTGGCCCCGGAAGTGTGGGCGGAGTTTTCATTCACGAAAAACATGCGCACACAGAGTTGAAACGTTTTGCCGGATGGTGGGGACATGATAAAGATGTGCGTTTTAAAATGGAAAAGGGATTCGTTCCTATTCCCGGCGCAGAAGGATGGCAATTGAGCAATGCTCCTGTTTTTTCTATGGCGGCCCACAATGCGGCACTGGAAATTTTTGATGAGGTGGGAATGGACAGGTTGTGTAATAAGACAACCCGGCTTTCCGGTTTTCTCGAATACGTGATCGATGACATTTCCACCGACCATGAAAATTGTCTCGAGATCATCACCCCGCGCGACTGGGCGCAGCGCGGATGCCAGGTGAGCGTGATCGCACATGGATACGGGCGCGATTTGTTCGACAAACTTATGCGCAATGGTGTATGGCCCGACTGGAGAAATCCAAATGTGATTCGTATGGCGCCGGTGCCGCTGTATAATTCGTTTGAAGATGTGTGGAGATTCGGAGAGAAATTAGTAGAAGCAATGAAATAGAATTTAATCTGATAATTATCATCATAACACCATTCAATATTTCGCACATTCGCATTTTCGCATGAATTCGCAATTCGTTCCCACCTTATGAGTAATTCAAAATCAATTACAGTTGTCGGCGCAGGACTCGTCGGTTCTCTCCTCTCCATTTATCTCGCGAAGCGCGGGTATAATGTGAATGTGTACGAGCGTCGCGCGGATATGCGCAAGAATAAAATGAGCGCGGGAAAATCCATCAATCTCGCATTGAGCGATCGTGGTTTGCGCGGACTCGACGGAGTTGGCATTGGTGATGAGATCAGGAAAATTGCCATTCCCATGCACGGACGTTTCATTCACGCGCAGGATGGTTCTACAAATTTTCAGCCGTACGGAAAGAAAGGACAGTTCATCAATTCTGTTTCTCGTGCGGGAATAAATATGAAGCTGATGGATCTCGCGGAATCAATGAGCAATGTGAAAATAAATTTCAGCGAATTCTGCACTGCTGTCGATTCACGAAAAGGAATTTCAAAATTCACCAATGAAAATTCCAAAGAAGAACATTCTGTGACGAGCGATCTCGTTTTCGGAAGTGACGGCGCATTCTCCGCTGCGCGATTGAGCGCAATGCTCGGGCACGATCGTTTTGAGTATCGCCAGTTCTATCTCGAGCACGGCTATAAAGAATTGCACATTCCTTCAGGACCAAACGGCGAATTTCTCATGGAGAAAAACGCGCTGCACATCTGGCCGAGAAAAGATTTTATGATGATCGCGCTGCCGAATATTGACGGAACATTCACTTGTACACTCTTCATGCGATTTGAAGGAGAAAATTCATTCGGGAATATCAAAACGAAAGAAGATGTAAAAGCATTCTTTGAAAAAACTTTTCCCGATGCCATTCCATTAATGCCAACGCTGATCGAAGATTACATGCACAATCCAACTGCCTCACTCGTCACCGTAAAATGTTTTCCGTGGACGTTCGATGACAAACTCGCATTGATCGGTGATGCTGCACATGCGATCGTTCCATTCTATGGACAAGGCATGAATTGCGGATTTGAAGATTGCGTGGTGTTGAACGAACTCATTGATAAACACAAAGAGAATTGGCACGATATCATGGAAGAATATCAGCAGTTACGAAAACCCGACGGAGATGCTGTAGCGGATCTTGCCATCGGAAATTTTGTGGAGATGCGCGACAAAACAGCGGATGCGAAATTTATTCTGCAGAAAAAAATTGAAGCGTGGTTTTCCGAAAAACATCCGGACAAATGGATCCCGCAATACACGATGGTCACATATCGTCCGGACATTCGATATTCCATAGCGAAAGAACGTGGTATGCGCAATGAACAGATCATGCAGGAAGTGATGGCGGGCATTCCCGGAATTGAGAATAATTTTCAGACGGAAGAAGTGGAGAAGGCGATCCTCTCCAGGATCTGAGCATTTCCCCATCTTTAACCACAGAATTCCTTAGTTAATCTTTATCACACATGTTTAACTATAGATTTTTATAGTTAACTTTGTCCTATGGACATCAAAGACTTCCGTGCGGGCAAATACCTCAGCGCCGATGATTACAAATTCTTCCTCCCGGAGAAAGTGAATCATCCCTGGGAAATTCATGCACCGGAGATCCATACGCTTCTCGAGAAAGCCACTGCCAAGCTCAGCGCATTGAATGCCCACAGCGAAGTGCTTCCCGATGCAGATCTTTTCATTCGCATGCACGTAGCGAAAGAAGCGACCACTTCCAGCCGCATCGAAGGAACGCAGACATTCATGGATGATACTGTACTTGAGAAAACACAAGTGGATCCGGAACTGCGCGACGACTGGCAGGAAGTACAGAATTATATAAGCGCATTGAAGTCGGCGATGAACTCGCTGAAAAAACTTCCGTTGTCGAAACGCCTGTTGCGTGATACGCATCGTGTGCTCATGCGCGGCGTGCGGGCCTGCCCGCCGAAGCTCAGGTCTGCGCTACGCAGGCGGGGAAAAAATAAATCGCCGGGGGAATTTCGCAGATCGCAGAACTGGATCGGTGGTTCCTCTCCTAAGAATGCAGTGTTCGTTCCTCCGCAAGCTTCACACGTGGAAGAACTGATGAGCGATCTCGAAAAATTCCTGCACAACGATTCGATCAGTGTTCCGCATTTGGTTCGAATTGCCATTGCGCATTACCAGTTCGAAACCATTCACCCGTTTCTCGACGGCAACGGACGTATCGGAAGATTGCTCATCACACTTTATCTCGTGGACAAAGAAGTGCTGGAAAAACCTGCGCTTTATCTTTCTGATTATTTCGAACGCAATCGCGGTTTGTATTACGAGCATCTCACGCGCGCGCACACTGGAAATGATCTTTCGCACTGGCTGAATTTTTTTCTCACCGGAATAATTGAGACCGCAGATAAAAGCACGGCTACACTGAAAGCGATCGTCGCGTTGAAAGCGAACATTGAACAGAAGAGAATTCCGAAACTCGGCAAACGCGCTCCACTCGCGATGAAGGCGCTGCATTTTTTATTGCAGAAACCGATCATCAACGCCAGTGAATTCATGGATGAACTCAGCGTTTCGAAACCAACTGCTCATGCGCTCGCGAAAGATCTCGTGCGACTGAAAATTCTGAAAGAGAGAACAGGATTCAGAAGGAACAGAATATTTGTATTTGAAGAATACATGGAACTTTTCAGGAAGTGAGAACGACAATTCGCAGAATGGGAAATTATTTTTTTTATAAAAAAAAACGGGCTGCATTGCTGCAAGCCCGTTTTTGTTTTTTTTGAAACTCTGAATTATTTCAAATCTGTGACATTATAGGTTTTTCCCGCCATATCGTCGGTTACTTTAAACCAAAGATGCCCGCAATTATCATTCTCAACAAGATAAAACTCCTGGCCCGGTTCGTAGTCGAAAATTTTTGTCGATCCGTTATCTATATCATTATGCCCGCCGTTCACACAATATTCGAATTCACTTCCGGTGTTATTCGTCACCCTGAATTCAATTTCGCCCGACACATTTGTTTTTTTGTTTGCAGTAAAAGAACTGCCGATAAGAACTGCGGCGGTCAGTGTTGCAAAGCCGATTGCAGAAAAAATAATCTTTTTCATATTGGTTTGGGATTTTAGTTAAGTTCACAAGTTACGGTTTAGGAATCGCAAACTTCATTATTCGGTTTTTTATTTTGTTAAATAGGGGAAAGAAACTGATCACGCGCATAATCCGGAGTTAATTAATAATTCGAAGATTTGAAATTTGAACACTGCTTACAATAAATTATCGGATAACTCTTCCAAGCCTTCAAATCCTGAATCTCAAATCTCAAATTCCCAATCTCAAATCTCGAATCTTTCCGTCACTCATGATAAATTTTCCACCAGGTTCTGCGCGAAGTATTGGGATAACACTGCGGGCAGGCGCGCATATTCTCGTAAAGAAGTTCGAGCGTGCTCGTGTAATAAACTGCATCCGGATCTCTTCGCGGGCGATCGGCTGCATTTGACGGCGGAAGTTGCTTGTCGAGAATTGCAGCAATATTTTTTTCGTGATGCACACTCACATATTTGCTGCCAGGAACTGACTGAGAAATTTTCCGGAGATCAACATTTCTTTTATTGCCGAATTGCAAAACGCAAAGATCCGCACTGTCTTTTCCCAAAAGAGAATCGGCAAGTTCCATCGTTGTTGTTTTTATTTCAAAAATTCCATCCGTCGCCATGATGATGTGGCAACGTGATTGAAGTTGCAGCGAATCCAGGAACCAACTCACGGTGCGAATGGCAAGATCACCATCGGTAACTCCGCCGGCAACAAGTTTGCCGATCATCGTATCGATGCGCCGGGAATCTGTCGCAGGTGTGAACGGAAGAAGCAAATTGCAATGATCTGAAAAAGCAAGGAGGCCGATATTGTTATCGGGGTTCAGACTATCAGCAAATTTTTTTATTTCATTTTTCATCAACTCAAGATGATCCGAAAATTTCATGGAGCCCGATACATCGAGAAGAAATAAATAATAATCTCCCGGATCTTCCATCGTGTTTTTATAGGCAGTGCTATCGTAAAGCGTAACAGAAACATCGTCGAGCCAGAAGTAAGCGCTGCGGCGAATATGATCGGACGAGCGAACCGTGTCGTTGTATGCAGCAATTGATTTGTATTTCGAATGCGAAAAATTTCCGATCGTGATATATTTTTCTCCGCCCGTTGCTGTATAGATCCCGGAAATTTTCACCCATCCGTCAGAAGCACTGATGTATTCATCATCCACGATCTGCGGATTTGCAAGAAAATCCAGCATCATATCCTGCGGACACCACGGACATTGAGCCGCTTTCAGTTTGTTGGTGTCAAGTTGCGGATCGAGAACAAGTGCATGTGGCCTTCCCGGATCTTTTGTAATAAAACAGCCCACATCCTTTACAGTTTTATTGCTGGAACGATCGAGCGCCACATAAAATTTCACTGAATATTTTTTTCCGGCAACGAGCGGATGCGAAAAACTTCCCTGCACATATTCACGATAATTATCATCTTCTCCACTGGAATAATCCTCTCTTCCGAATATCAATCCACATCTGCCCTGCCCTGTTCTTGCCAATACGATGGGAACTCCATCGCAGGAAGAAATATCTGAATTGAAATAATCGGACGACATTCCATTGGGAGTTGTCCAGCCCGGAACAATAGTATCGCCTGCATGCATCCACGGGATCCAGGTTTTTATCGGCGGAGTTGTGCTTGATTCGAAACTCGGATTGATGACAAGGTTTCCATTCTGCGCAGTGAGAAAATAAGAATTCACGCAACAAAAAATAGTTGCAATTATTTGTGGAATGGAATCAGTAAAAAATGTTTTCACGCAGCTATTTTCAGTTCAATTATTCCGCAAAGGCAATGCCACGTAAGGTGAGCACATTTTTTAATATCCATTGGCAAATTGCCACATTCTTCTTATCTTCGCCTCCCTTTTAGGGAAAACGCCGGTTACGCACAATGCGGGGCTGGCTTAACAAATTAAAAAATAACCATGTACGCAATTGTAGAAATAGCCGGGCTCCAGTACAAAGTGTCGCGCAAACAGAGAGTGTTTGTGCACCGCCTCGAAGCTAAAGAAGGTACATCTGTTGAATTCAGCAAGGTCCTTCTCATTGACAACGACGGAAAGATCACCGTCGGCACACCCGTTGTAGACGGCGCGCGTGTTGCAGCAAAAGTGATCTCTCATCTCCAGGGCGACAAAGTGATCGTGTTCAAAAAGAAACGCCGCAAGGGTTATCGCAAATTGAACGGACACCGCCAGCAACTCACTGAACTTCTCATCCAGGCGGTTCTGGGCAAAGGAGAAAAACTTTCTGCAGAAGATGCAAAACTCGAACTTGCTTCAATTCTCGAATTGAAAGAACGTTCAAGAGTGAAACTGCTTCCGCAGACTTTTGAGAACGGTGAAGAAGAGGAAGAAGAAGAACTCGAAGAGGGACAGGAGGAAGAGGAAGAAGAATCAGAAGAAGAGGTGACAGAAGTTCCCGAAATTGAGGGAGAAGATGATTCGACCGATGAAGAAGAATCTCCGAAGAAGAAAACTACTAAATCAAAAAAAGCTCCTGCAAAAAAAACAGCAGCAAAAAAAACGACTAAGAAAAAATAAGTTGAACTGTCATGAGTAGAAAGTTCTTCCCGAACTCATAACTCATAACTCATAACTCATAACAAAATGGCACACAAAAAAGGTGAAGGTAAAGTAAAGAATGGCCGCGAATCGGAAGCAAAACGATTGGGCATAAAGATCTACGGCGGACAATTCGCTGTGGCCGGCAACATCATCGTACGTCAGCGCGGCACACGCCACTTCGCAGGCGCGAACGTAGGTATGGGAAAAGATCATACATTATTTGCATTGACAGACGGCGTTGTGAAATTCACGAAGAAACGCGATGATCGTTCTTACGTTTCTGTTGAACCCGCGAAAGCCGAATAAACAAGCGGCAGTTTTTTAGCTGCAACTCCAGTCACCGGCTCTTTAAGAAATTAAAACCCGTAAGCTAACCTTGCGGGTTTTTTCTATTTGGATTTTTCACTTTCCGAATGATGCGGCAGACTGCCACTGCTGCTTTTCCGTAACTTTACTTCTCATTCTCAATCTACTTATGCTCCAGTTACAATTCATCCGCGATAACAAAGAGGAAGTCATCCGCCGCCTTGCTAAAAAACATTTTAAAAACGAGATCGTAGAAAAAGTTTTTACGCTTGATGCTGACCGCAGAAAAACACAGGCCGAACTTGATGCGCTCAAAGCAGAAGCAAACCAAATCGCCAAACAGATCGGTGAATTGATGAAAGCGGGAAAAAAAGCGGAAGCCGATGAAGTGAAGAATAAAAGCCTGGCGCTGAAAGATTCTGAAAAAAAAATGCAGGGGATCCTGGATGGCATAGAAAAAGAAACGATCGATACGCTGGTGCTTTTACCAAATCTTCCGAATGAAATTGTTCCCGAAGGAAAAACTCCTGCCGAAAATAAAACCGTTTTTACACACGGAGAAATTCCAAAACTTCATGCCGGTGCAAAACCACACTGGGATCTTGCAGCGCAATACAACCTGATTGATTTTGAATTGGGCGTGAAACTCACCGGCGCGGGGTTTCCGGTTTACAAAGGAAAGGGCGCCAAACTGCAGCGAGCACTCATCAACTTTTTTCTCGATCGCGCTACGGCGGCAGGTTATGCTGAAATACAACCTCCGATTATGGTGAATAAAGATTCCGGTTTCGGCACGGGCCAACTTCCGGATAAAGAAGGACAGATGTACCACGCTACTGTCGATGATCTTTATCTTATTCCCACCGCCGAAGTTCCGATCACGAATATTTACCGCGATGTGATCCTGAAAGCAGAAGATTTCCCTATAAAAAATTGCGGTTACACCCCGTGTTTCCGCCGCGAAGCAGGATCGTACGGAAAAGATGTGCGCGGATTGAATCGCCTGCATCAATTCGACAAAGTGGAAATTGTACAGATCGCTCACCCGAAAAATTCCTATGCTGTTCTCGAAGAGATGCGCGAATATGTTGCCTCACTTTTAAAAGAACTGGAATTGCCTTTCCGCACATTATTGCTCTGCGGTGGCGATATGAGTTTTGCTTCGGCACAAACTTATGATATGGAAGTTTTTTCTGCAGCGCAGGAAAAATGGCTTGAAGTTAGTTCTGTTTCCAACTTCGAAAGTTTCCAGAGCAATCGTTTGAAATTGCGTTTCAAAGAAGGCGATGCAAAACCACAACTCGCACACACGCTCAACGGCAGCGCACTCGCTCTCCCGCGCATCGTAGCAGCATTGCTGGAAAATAATCAAACTGAAAACGGAATAAAAATTCCCGAAGCATTACAACCCTATACCGGTTTCAAAATCATTAACTGAATATGAAATTCCGCATCGCCAGGCATCTTCTTATTGCATTTCTTCCCTTGCTTTTTCTTTTTTCATGCGGCGAAAGAAATGACAAAGAGATCACCGAGATCAATTCATTGAGAGTGAAACTCAGCCAGACCGACAGTTTACTCCTGAAAGTGGACAAAGACGAAGCGGAAAAAAAGGAAGCAGAACTGAAAAACAACGCCCAGTTCATCCAGTACAACATCAACCTGCTGGGCGACACACTCGATTTTAAAACTGCGCTGTTCCTGAATTATTATCGCTCGCTATTGAGAAATTACCAGACCGTTGCCGATTCCTATTCTAAAATTCTTTTACAAGCCGACTCATCGCGCAGGAGTCTTGATAATCTTGAACATGATCTGAAGAATAATACACTTGCGGATGGGCTTACACCTGAAAAATGCATTGAGAGCGAAACAGAAAGAGTGAATTATTTATACCAGCATGCCGGCGATCTGCGTTCTATGCTTGAGCAGGCGAAGTCAGGTTACGATACACTTTCACCAAAGGTTGCCGGCTTTATGGCCGGGCTCAATATGAAACTCGCCGCTCGCAATCAAAACGGTCATTGACCATGAAAAACTTCCTGCTGCTGATCTTTCTTTTCATCGCACCGCTTTTCGTAAAAGCGCAGGACAGTATTCCCGGAAAAAATAATTCTACTGATGAACAACTCGCAGCGCAGTATTACGCAGAGGGTGATTATGAAAAAGCAGAAGTGTATTATGAGAAATTGTATAATCGCACGCCGATCAATGTGTATTATGATTATTACCTGAATTGCCTGCTCTACACAAAAGATTTCAAGAAAGCAGAGAAGACCGTGAAGAAACAGAGTTCGCGCAATCCCGGCGATCTTACTTTTCATGTCGATCTCGGTAGAGTTTATGGAGCAGAAGGAGATTCTGCAAAAGAGAAAAAAGAATTTATGAATGGTGTGAATGCGGTCGACGCAAGTTATTCGGCCAACGCGGTGATCGATCTTGCCAATGCATTTTTGGGTGTGAACGAACCGGATTTTGCGATCAAGGCATTATTACAGGGAAGAAAAGTGTTGAAAGATGTTTACACCTTCAACGTGGAACTTGCCGATGTGTACGCGATAAAAAAAGATTATGTGTCGATGGTGAATGAATACCTTGATATGCTCACGATCAATGTGGCTTACAAACAGCAAGTGCAGAATCGCCTGCAGGCAAAACTCGATGCAGATGAAAACGATCTCATTGCACCTGTACTGAAAACAGAATTGATCAGGCGCGCACAGAAAAATCCGGATGAGATGATCTGGTCCGAAATGCTCATCTGGTTTTACATGCAGCAGAAAAATTTCCCGGCCGCACTCATCCAGGCAAAAGCGATCGACAAAAGAAAAAAACTGGATGGCTCCGATATTCTTGCACTCGCTGCGACCGCGCGCGCGAATGGAGATTATGAAACGGCAGAAGATGCTTATGATTATGTGATCGGTCTCGGTAAGAATGGGTTCAATTACCGGGAAGCAAGAATTGAAAAAATAAATACCGAATACCAGAAGATCACGGTCGGTGGAAATTACACGCAGGATGAAATTATTTCTTTGCAATCGGAAATGAATTCCACGCTCGATGAACTTGGCCGCGATGTAAAAACGGTGGAACTCATACGCACACTCGCGCACCTGCAGGCCTTTTATCTTTTTGATACGAAGAATTCCATCAAAATGCTGGAGGACGCGCTCACGATCACCGGCCTCTCTCCTATGCAGGTGGCACAGGTAAAACTCGAACTCGGTGATGTGCTCCTGCTCGACGGGCAAGTGTGGGAAGCATCGCTTCGTTATTCGCAGGTGGAGAAAGCATTTGAATATGACCCTATAGGCCAGGAAGCAAAATACCGCAATGCGAAAATTGCTTTTTACATCGGCGATTTCAAATGGGCGCAGGTGCAACTGGATGTTCTAAAGAGCGCCACTTCAAAATTAATTTCGAACGATGCGATGTATCTTTCCATTCTCATTACAGAAAATCTTGCGCTCGACAGTAATCCCGATCCGCTGATGAAATTTGCACATGCCGACCTGATGATCTTTCAGAATCGCTACGACATTGCCATTCTCGATCTTGATTCCATTGACAAATTATACCCCACGCATGCACTCGAAGACGATGTGCTTCACCTGCGTTACCAAATCGCTTACAAGCAGCAGAAGTGGACCGAAGCAGCAGGTTATCTCGAAAAAATAATTTCAAATTATGGTACGGATATTCTTGGTGACGATGCCACGTTTGAACTCGCGCAACTTTACGACACGAAACTGAACGATAAAGCAAAAGCGATGGAGTATTATCAGGATGTTTTTACAAATTACCCGGGAAGTACTTTTGCCACTGATGCACGGAAACGTTTCCGTGAACTGAGGGGAGATAAAATTTCACAATAACTGTTTTCTGTTTACGGTTTGCAGTTTTGTGCAACAGTAAACAGTAAACCAAAAACTGAAGACAAGTCCTGATGATCCTTTATAACGTCACCGTAAACATCAACGACTCCGTTCATGACGAATGGCTGAACTGGATGAAGACCAAACACATTCCCGATGTAGTTGCGACAGGGTGTTTTTCTTCCGGAACAATTTTCCGTTTGATGATCGAAGAAGAATCGGGAACCAGTTATTCCATCCAGTACCGCGCGCCGAATAAAGCGGCCATCGATCGTTACCTGCAAAACTTTGCTGCGGAATTGCAGAAGGAACATTCTGAAAAATACAAAGACCAATTTGTTGCATTCCGCACGTTACTCGAAGAAGTGGAGTGAGGCCTAGATATATTTTGTATGACAATAAGGGCTAAAAAACATCTTGGCCAGCATTTTCTCCGCGATGAAAATATTGCCAGGAAGATCGCAGCTTCACTCGTACACAGCGATACTTATAAAAAAGTTCTGGAGATCGGGCCCGGAATGGGAGTGCTCACAAAATATTTACTGGAGCGGAAGGAATTTGAAACCTGGGTAGTGGAGGTGGATCGCGAATCGGTAGAATATTTAAAAACAAATTACCCGGTTCTCACCGGCCGCATCATCGAATGGGATTTTCTCCGGCTCACACTTTCTGAAAAATTCCACGAACCAATCGCGGTCATCGGGAATTTTCCCTACAATATTTCTTCGCAGATCCTTTTTAAGATCATTGAACACCGTGATCTTATTCCGGAAGCTGCCGGTATGTTCCAGAAAGAAGTGGCCGGTCGTGTTGCAGCACAACCCGGGAATAAAACGTACGGGATACTTTCGGTTCTCCTTCAAACGTGGTACAACATCGAATACCTTTTCACCGTAAGTGAACATGTTTTTTCCCCTCCTCCAAAAGTGAAATCGGGCGTGATACGACTGGTGAGAAATCAACGCATTGTATTACCGGTTGATGAAAAACATTTCACTGCAGTAGTGAAGGCCGGTTTTAACCAGCGCAGAAAAACACTTCGTAATGCACTTCATGCATTTAAAATCCTTCCCGGAAATGAAGGCCATGTTTTTTTTACCAAACGTGCCGAACAACTGAGCGTCGATGATTTCATCGCACTCTCGCTTTTAGTGGGGAAACCTTAACTTTGCCCGTCTTTTTTCAACGGACAATTCAATCTTGTTTTTTAATGTCGTACGAAGTAACGGATACTTTTCTTGACAAGCTGCGTGAAGCTCTGCATTCGCGCAATGAAAATGTATTGCGTTATATTTTCGATGAACTCCATCCTGCCGATGCAGCGGAAATTCTCAATCGGCTGGAAGATGAGGAAGCCGTGGAAGTTTATAATTACCTGCGCGAAGAAATGGCGGCACAGGCTATTCTTCTTCTCGAGGATGATAAGCGTGAAAAAATTCTCGATAAACTTTCACCAAAGCAGATCGCGGAACAGGTCATTGACAATCTTGCATCGGATGATGCTGCCGACGTTCTCGCTGAACTTACCGATAAAGAACAGGATGCTGTCCTTGCGCACGTAGAGGACACGGATCAGGCAGGAGACATTGTGGATCTTCTCAATTATGATCCCGACACTGCCGGTGGGGTGATGGCGAAAGAATTAGTGAAAGTGCATTTGAATAATTCCGTCCGGCAATGCGTGAAAGAATTACGGCTGCAGGCCGAAGAAGTAAAAAATATTTACACGATCTACGTGGTTGATGATGATGAAAAATTAGTGGGACTTCTCTCGCTGAAAAACCTGCTCACCGTTCCGCTCAATACACCGATCCGCGAAGTTTATAATCCGGATATCATCAGCGTGAAAGTCAATACGAATGCGGAAGAAGTCGGGCAACTGATGGACAAATATGATCTCGTTGTAATTCCTGTTGTGGACAGTATCAACCGTCTCGTGGGAAGAATAACTTTTGATGATATCGTAGATGTGATCCGCGAAGAAACAACCGAGGACGTTCAGAAAATGGGAGGTGTGGAAGCGCTCGAAGAACCTTACATGAGCACACCGTTCTGGCAAATGGTCCGCAAGCGAGCAGGTTGGTTAGTGATACTTTTCATTGGCGAAACATTCACTGCATCAGCCATGGCGCATTTTGAAGACCAGATGAAACGTGCTGTGATCCTCGCCACATTTATTCCACTCATCATTTCAAGCGGGGGCAATACGGGATCGCAGGCGTCATCGCTCATCATACGTGCACTCGCGCTCGGGGAAATAAAGATCCGCGACTGGTGGAAAATTGTAAGTAAAGAATTGCGCGTGGGTTTGGTGCTTGGATTAATTCTCGGCGCGATCGGCGTGCTTCGCGTTTTCATCTGGTCATTCATCACGAAAGATCCGGCATTGACAGAACATGTTACACTCATTTCACTCACCATTGGAATTACGCTGGTAGGTGTTGTTGCATGGGGAACGCTCGTTGGATCTGTTCTCCCGCTTTTCCTGAAACGCCTCGGGCTCGATCCTGCTGCGTCCTCTGCTCCATTCGTTGCAACACTGGTGGATGTGACAGGGATCGTGATCTATTTTTCGATCGCGATAATTTTTCTCAATGGAATTCTGCTCTGATCATGAATAAAATTCTGTTTCTCGATTCCAATCATCCTTCACTGATCACTGCTCTTCGTGAAAAAGGATTCGTGTGCGATGAGAATTATTCGGATCCGAAAATTACCATTGAAAAAAATATTTCGGGATATCATGCTGTGGTCATCCGGAGCCGTTTTAAAATTGATGTGCAATTCATCGATGCAGCAAAAAAACTGAAATGCATTGCGCGTGCAGGTGCAGGACTGGAAAATATTGATGTGAAGTATGCCGAATCGAAAGGAATAAAATGTGTGCATGCGCCGGAGGGAAATCGTGACGCCGTGGGCGAACATGCTATCGGAATGTTATTGTCGCTGATGAATAATCTTTCACGGGCTGATCGCGAAGTGCGGGAAGGAAAATGGAAACGCGAAGAAAACCGCGGTTATGAATTACAGGGAAAAACGGTGGGCATCATCGGTTACGGAAATATGGGAAGTGCTTTTGCACAACGGCTGAAAGGATTTGATGTAAACGTGATCGCATACGACAAATACAAAAAGAATTTCGGGAACGAATTTGTAAAAGAAGTGACAATGAAAGAAGTTTTTTCTGAAAGCGATGTGCTCAGCATTCATTTACCATTGACAGAAGAAACACATCACCTGGTGAATGAAGATCTCATTTCGCATTTTAAAAAACCATTCTGGTTTATTAATACTGCACGTGGAAAAAATGCGGATACTTCTGCACTGGTGAAAGCGATCCGTTCCGGAAAAATAATCGGTGCATGTCTTGATGTGCTTGAATACGAAAGTATTTCCTTCGAAGATATTGATGCAGAAAAATTACCTGAACCTTTCCGGTTCCTTATTCATTCGGAAAAGGTGATGCTCTCGCCGCACATTGCGGGATGGACTTTTGAAAGTCACGAAAAGATCGCGAAAGTTCTTGCCGAAAAAATCATCACCGCATTCGAAATTCCGGATTAGAAACTGATGATCAATCGTTCACTTCGTCAAAAACAAAATTGAATTTCACCACTTCGGAAATATCCTGTCCGCGATCGCGGATCTCTTCATCTCCCTTTTCATAACCCCATTCGATCACAAGATCATTCCCATAATAATGGATGAGCCGTTTCATGAGCGAAATAATATGACGGATGGTCGCCGTGTTGAAGTAAGTCATGAACACGCGGAACTTCACTTTCCCTTTGTGCGTATTCCGGAATTCTTCCACCCAGTCGTGAAGCGGTTGAAAAAATCCGTCTGAATTTTCCGGGATAGAATTCCCGCGGATCAGGAGCGTTGCGCTCGCCGCATTGAAATCAACTCCGGCTGTACGGATGGTTGAGGCGATGTGTAAGTCATTCATAGATTCTCAAATATCGGAATTTCGCCTGAATAGATGAGAACATCCGTTTTAATAAATCTGTCGTTTGTAAATACATTTATTGATCCTGTAAAAACGGATCAATAGATGATCATCTTCTTCACAAATCTTTCATCACCTTTTATTAAAACCACTGAATAAACACCATCGGGGAGTTCAACTTTCTGACTTCTGACCGAGCCAACGGTCGTCTCTTCCATGGAAATATTTCTTCCCTGTTCATCAAAAATTTCAAGGGTCACCACATCATCATCAGCGCCGGGGCAGGCAATATTGAAATTCCCATTGGAAGGATCGGGATAAAGAGAAAAAAGATCGTGCGAATCGGAAAAATTAACTTCGCGGAATTCCGAATAAGAATATTGCCCGTTATAATCGGTTTGCTTGAGCCGGTAATAGGAAATTCCCGGGTAAGGATCGGCATCAACAGTAGAATAATTTTTTGTAGAAGTGCTGTTGCCTGCGCCGTCCACGATGGCCACCGTTTCAAAATTATTTCCATCGCGCGTTTTTTCGATCGTGAAAAAATGATTGTTCGTTTCACTTGCCGTTGACCAGTTAAGATCGACGTTCGATTCATTTTGCATGGCATCAAAACTCAGCAATTCTATTGGAAGAACGCCGCTTTGCCCGTGGATCCAGAATTCGGAAAAAGAGGAGATCGAAAATTGAAGATAATCTCCACCATACATACTTCCGCTGGTAATGGAGGAAGATGGAATAGCTGTGAGCGAAGTTGCATCATTCGGATAATACGTTCCGTCTTCCGTTGGGCCGTCATATTTTGTTACGCACAAATTCGCAATGCTGATGATCGTGGGATCTGCAGTTTGCAGTGCGGAAAATTCTGCATTCGTGAAAAACAATCTCACCTGCACAACTGTCGAAGGTTGATTAGCAGGAGCGACCTGGAAATGACGTTGCAGGTAGTGCACCGTATTGTAAGTACCAACAGCTGCATCGCGATATTCATTCACAGTAACCGTCCCGAGATTATTTCCATTGTCCTTAACTGCAAATAAAACTTCAGTTGGATTAGCAGGATTAGCATAGGTCTTCCACGTACCATCGTCGCAAAACGAAATAGAATTCAGAACTGATGAAGCAGCAATAGTGCTGAAATTGGAAACGAGATTATGATCGACCGAGATCGAAGCCCCTGCTCCATTTGCAGAAATAAGATCCGGCTTCCCATCCTGATCTACATCACCAACCACAATATCTGCCGGCGCAACTGCTGCTAAATAATTTCCGCCACTAATAAAACTCAGGCTGCCTGGTACACTATTGTTTTTTAAAGATGAAAGCACACCAACATTATAAGCGGCAGAAACAGCTACATCGGGTTTACCATCGCCGTCCAAATCTCCGATAGCTGCACCTTGAACTCCGTTAGCTACTCCAACATCATATTTGGGAGTAAAATTTACCGTACCCACCAAACTTATATTTCTGAAAAAAGAAACAGAATTCGCACTCGAACTGTTGTTTCCTACTACAAGATCTGCTTTGCCATCAAGATCCAGATCTGCCACCTGTATTGAAAGCGGCCACGCTCCTGTTGCGAAATTTACGCGTGATGCAAGCGACGCGGAAGTAATGATGCCGGAAGTTGCAGTATTCCTGAAAACTGAAACTGTATTATCCCCGCCATTGGAACAGATCACATCGGGTTTGCCATCACCATCAATGTCGGCAACCTGTGCTTTTGTGGAATTATTTCCCGCAGGAAAATCTACACGAAGAAAAAAAGAACCGGAAACAATTGAACCTACTGTGCAATTATTCCGGAAAATTGAAATATTATTATCCCCGGCATTTGCAGTAACAATATCAATTTTGCCATCACCGTCAATATCGCCTGTAGTTACGCGGGGATAAATTCCTGCTTCAAGATTTATTTTTGGAGCAAAGCTCGCTGCATTGATCACTCCCGGTGTGCCGGTGTTCCTGAAAACACAAACAGAGTCTTCACCGATTAAAGAAACATCACCTGCGATCATATCCGGTTTTCCGTCTCCATCCATATCAGCAAACACAACACTGGAACAGTTCCCTGAGGTCGCAAAAAATACCGGTGATGCAAAAGATGATGAATTGATCACACCGTTGGCCGAGGTGTTCCTGAAAATTTCCACGCCCCCGCTTACCGTAGCGATAATATCTGTTTTCCCGTCAAGATCCACATCTTCCATGGTAAGCGAATACGTAGCGGATGTACTGAAATCTACATTGGCTGCAAATGATCCATTGAAAAGCGATCCTCCGCAACCAAATGTCAGATCAAAAATATCACCGGACCTGGCTGATAAATGAGAACTTAAAGTGGTAAGCGTAATTCGTTCATGCGTCAGATCTTTTGGAACAGAAACAGTGATTGAATTATAACTTGTAGTAAGAACTGTTGCTTTGGTCGCACCGAAAAAAACAATGTCTGAAGCCGGTACCGCGTCGAATCCACTTCCATTTATGGTTACTACACTTGAATATTGCCCGGAGCCCGGAGTGAAAGAAGTGATCGATGGTTTTATCGCATAGTGATCCCACCGATAGATCTGCCCTGTTGCGGGTTTTGCAGACAGATTCGTTGTCTCAGTGGAAGAACTTGCGCCCGGTGAAGCGCCCGTTCCGTTGAGTGATAAAAAATTTCCTGAAGAAAATCCGCCAAGCCCGATCGAAGCTGAAGCAAAATTCAACGCACCTGCGTCCTGGCGGTAATCAAATTCAATTCTCCTGTTTGATTCATAAAGTTTCACCTGGAAAGAAATGCCCGCCGATCCGGCAGTGAACGACCAATGCACATTATTCCATTCGATGGTAAATATTCTGTTCGGTGCAACTCCTGAAGTGATGTAGGAAATATTATTTGCAGCGTTCATCATGAGATCATCCCAAAGTGGGGCGAGCATAGCCCGTGGTGTTCCTGTTGCAAGATTATTCGTTGCATAAGAATTAGATGAAAAAGTTCCGCCGAGTTTCACGAAACCATTCGTTGATGCAGAGAGTGAAGTACAAACATATCCTTCGTAAATAAACTGAAATCCGATAGGAATAGAATTGATATAACCGTCATCAAGTGATCCCCAGGTCAGATTCGGAGAAGTTACACCGGGACTTCCGGTAATCTGCGTGTACGTTCCTGCAACCGCAGAAAAAGTATAGTTCGTCACGTTCTGCGCGCACACATCTGCGCACGCATACACAAGAAAAAAAATGAATATGTTTTTTACCGTTCTCATTTTACCGGTACAAAAAATAAAATGGCCAGGGAAGTAACCACTACAAAAGCGATTGTGATGTGAAATATCTTCGCATGCAATTCGGAATACACTACGGGGCGACGCATTTTTTTCTTTTTGATTTTCGTTTCAAATGTCCGTCCATTACGCCCCCTGTACAATCCCGTAATTAGGTATTTTCTTTCCTGATTGGGGAAATGCTTATTTTTCGGAAGTATGCGAATGAAAAAGTTCCTGTTGATTTTCCTGCTGCTATCCGGATTTTTCGCAATACCGATGGCTGCAAAACAACGCCAGAGAGTGGACAGTCTTCTTCATGCACTATCTGTTCAGAAGGATACTTCGCGTCTTGCAACACTTGTTAAACTTTCGCAGTCTTATTGGGGAATGAATGAAGACAGTGCATTTTATTATGGCAAACTATTATTGCGCGAATCAAAACAGTGCGGGAATGCAAAACGGGAGAGCGATGCCTATACCATCCTGGGAAGTTGTTTTTATCACATGGATAAGGTGGACTCGGCGTTTGCTTACAAGTGGAAAGCAATTGAATTGGCGCAAAAAGAAAATTATCAACGCGGGCTTGCCAATGGATACAGCGATGTCGGACTTTATTTCAAAGAGAAAGGCGATCTCGATTCCGCGCTGAAATATGTACTCCTCTCTGCCGGCATCCGTGAAAAAATAAATGATCAGAAATCACTCGGCGTTTCTTATCACAATCTTGGCCTTATCCTCATCGCGATGAACGACACGGAACAGTCGCTGAATTATTATGTGAAGGCCGAACATATTTTTGAGCAACAGAAACAATGGAAAAATTTTGCTGCAGTTCTCAATAACATCGCATCGCATTATGATGACATTCACCGGTATGATACCGCACTCATTCTTCACCTGCACGCCTATCACATACGCGACAGCATCGGTGATAAATCGGGAATGTCGCAGAGTTTGCTCAACCTCGGTGTCCTCTACAGGAATACGGGCGACTATGCGAATGCGGAAAAATATCTTCTGCAATCCTACGAACTGAAAAAAGTGATCGGCGAAACAAATTCGTTATCTATTTGCCTGCTCGACCTTGCTTTTACAAAACGCCTTGAAAAAAAATTCCCCGCAGCAGAAGCTTTGCTGAAGAGCGCCGACTCGCTCGTGACCATTTACCAGGGGCGCGAAACACGCCGCGATCTTTACCTGGAATATTCGCGCTTGTACTCCGACATGAAACGTTATGATCTTGCACTGAACTATCTTACACTTTACCAGGAAGAAAAAGATTCCATCTTCAATGAACAGAAATTAAAAGTGCTGAATGAATTGCAGGTGAAATTTCAAACCGCACAAAAAGAAAAAGAAAACCTCGACCTGAAAGCAAAAGGACGTGAACGCGATCTCGCTCTTGCCGAAGAAAAAACACAGAATGTTTTTCTTTTTTCCGGTGTAGGAATTCTTGCGCTTATCCTCGCTTTCTCTTTCTATGCCTACCGTTCGAAAAAGAACAGCGCAAAAAAACTGGAAGAAAAAAATAACCAGATCACCGCGCAGAATAATACGCTCAAAGAACTGAACAAAAAACTCATTGAATCGGAAGATGAACTTACCGAGCTTAATCATTCGAAGGATAAATTATTTTCCATCATCTCGCATGATCTCTCGAACCCGGTGAAAGCGATCAGCAATTACAACCAGGCCGTGCTTGCTCAGAAAGAAAATATGTCGCGCGAACAACTCTCGGATTCATTTGAAAAACTGGATCGTTCCATTCAACCGCTGCAGGGTTTTCTCGATAATCTTCTTCACTGGTCGGCGCTCCAGCGCATGGGCGTGAATGTGCGGAAAGAAATTTTTTCGCCCGGCGAGATCATTCGCGAGCAGGCGGGCCTATACGATGCACATTGCGCGCTGAAGAAAATTTCCATGATCGTCAACGGTGAAAAAAATATCATGGTGAATACCGACAAGAATATGCTGCGGCTGGTCCTGAGAAATCTCATCAGCAATGCGATCAAATTCTCACCGGAAAATACCCAAGTCGTCATTCGCGTTGCAAAAGAAAAGAATGCAGTTTCAATTTCAATCACTGATCATGGCGCCGGAATTCCTGTTGATGTACTGCAAAAAATTCAACAGAGAAAAACGGTAGGATCTTCGAAAGGAACCATGGGTGAAAGCGGAACGGGTCTTGGCCTCGGGCTTGTGAAAGAATATTTATCGAAGATGGGAGGAGAACTCAGCATAGAAAGTTCTTCTTCCGGAAGTACATTCACCGCGAAAATAATTTCCTGATCAGATCATTCCTTTTCTGATCGCGTATTTTACCAACCCTATTTTATTTTTCGACCCGGTCTTTGCAAGAATATTTTTCCGGTGTGTATAAACGGTGCACGGGCTTATGCTCAGCTTCTCTCCTATTTCTTCGGCCGACATCTCCGCACACACCAGCAACAGTATTTCTTTTTCCCTTCCTGAAAGTTCTTTCGAAATCATGCCGCAAGTTGCGGCGGGAAAAAATTATTTTCAATCCTGTAAAAAGGGATTTTGGGACGGGAACGGATTGCGAACTTCGCGCCTGGCGAGAAACAGAAGAGGCGCGAAGTTCGCAATTCGTTCCCCCTACTCTTCCAGTAACCCATGCTTCAGCGCATACTTCACCAATCCTACGGCATTGCTCACACCGAGCTTGAGAAGAATATTTTTCCGGTGTGTGTCCACGGTTCCTGTGCTGATGAATAATTTTTTTCCGATCTCGGCGCTCGAGAATTCTTTACACACGAGAACGAGAATTTCTTTTTCGCGTTCCGTGAGTTGCGCATCGGGATTTTCGATGATAATGGCCGATGAACGCAAGAGCACATCTTCATCATGATCATATTCTTTTGTCTCATCAGGAAATATTTCACCTCCTTCATTCACAAGAACGATCGCTTTCATCAATTCTTCCATGGAAATATTTTTCAGTAAGTATCCTTTCACGCCGAGCTTTTTCAGTTTATCCACGTAACGCCCGCCGCGCTGCATCGTGAGCATGATGATCCTGAAATTAATTTTCTTCTTTCCGAGTTCCGTAGCAATTTCCATCCCGCTTTTTCCCGGCAAATGAAGATCGAGCAATAAAATGTCGAATTCGTTTTCGCCGATCATTTTCATCGCCGCATTGCCTTCATTTGCTTTGGCCACCACTTTCGCTTCCTTCGATGAATTTAAAAGCATTTCCAGTCCTTCGAGATACAAAGGATGATCGTCGGCAAGCGCTATGCGGACAGGTTTACTCATTTGATTCCGGTAATTTGTATAAAATCTCAAAAAAACAAAAAACAAATTCCAAAAAAATATTTTTAGAAAATGACTCCGGTTGGAATTTGACGCTTGCTTTTATTTTCATTTTTCATTCAGGTCTTTCATAACGATCTGAACCGTGTAACGTGATTTCACTTCGAGAAAAATTCTTTTTCCTGCGGTCACACGATCAATGGTGGGCTGATCATAATAACGGATGGTGACCAGTTCCACATTTTCATTGTAGAGTACGCGGAATTTTTCGCGCAGTTCCTTTATCAGTTCCGGAAGTTTTCGCTCATCTCCATCCACACTTACGGAAAAACTGATGGCTGAATTGAGCATGACATTCATTTTTATGCGATGCGATGCGAACATGTTGAATATCTCGCTGAGATTCTCTTCCACGATGAAAGAAAAATCTTTCGGTGAAATGGAAAGTAAAACCTGGTTCACCTTGAAAATAAAACATGGAACCGGAAGCGGCACATGCGCATCGTGAATCTTCGTTCCTGTTTTTTCCGGCTCGAGAAACGAGCGGACGAAAAGAGGAATATTCTTATTCTGCAGCGGTTTTATGGTTTTAGGGTGAATGACGGTTGCGCCATAATACGTAAGCTCGATTGCATCCTGGTAAGTGAGCTCGGAAATAAGTTGTGTTTCATCGAACCATTTCGGATCGGCATTAAGTACACCGGGCACATCTTTCCAAATCGTTACACTTTCTGCGTTGAGGCAATAAGCAAGAATTGCAGAAGTGTAATCCGATCCTTCGCGCCCGAGCGTGGTGGTGAAATTTTCTGAAGTGCAGGCGATGAATCCTTGTGTGATAATGACCTGTTCTTTTCCGTGTGAAAAAAATCCGGCAACGCATTTCTTCGCACATTCTTCCGTGAATGCCCAATCTACTTTTCCTTCACGGAACGTATTATCTGTTTTCACCACGTCACGCACATCGAGCCATTTATTTTTCACACCCGCGCTGCTGAGAT
Organism: Bacteroidota bacterium; assembly: GCA_016194975.1. NCBI lineage: Bacteria > Pseudomonadati > Bacteroidota > Bacteroidota bacterium. Next base: position 57,006 of record JACQAM010000009.1, on the reverse strand, counting down.
ATGCACTGATGATCTTCGTGGAAAGAATTTCTCCGATAGAAACAACCTGGTCATATTCATGATCGAAAGAATGTTCGGGTTTTCCATCCACCGCCCATTCCAGTTCAACGAACGCATTGTGCAATTCTGTGAAGAACGTATGATCTTCGGAACCGAAAAGTTCGCGTGCTATCTTCCAGTGAAAATCTTTTATTTCAGCAAGAATTTCTGTGGCATTTTCTTTTCCGTAAAAAAAAGCATAGGCAAGCCGCTCGAGTGCATTGGTGGTTTTTCCCATTGCAGAAATGATCACCACAATATTTTCCCCGGAAAATCGGCCAAGGATCTTTGCCACGTTGCGAACGGCATCAGCATCTTTTACGGAAGCGCCACCGAATTTGAAAACTTTCATCGGGAACGAAATTACGGATTACCGGAGGATGGATTACGGACTACGGAAGTGGACTATTTTTTTGAAGGTGAAATTATCATTTCGACTAAACCCTAAGTCCATCTTCCATCCTCCATTGGTATTCTACAAAAAATTATTCACTCACAGATTGATCCTGTAATTCAGCCATTCCTTCATCACTTCAGGATCATATTTTTCATAAAACTTTATTGCCGGCTCATTCCAGTCGAGCACCTGCCATGACAAACGTTTTACTTTTTTTTCTTTTGCGACAGAAAGTATCTTTTCAAAAAGTAATTTTCCTATCCCGTTTTTTCTTTCGCTTTGCGTGACAATGATATCTTCCAGGAAAATACAAGGACCTTTCCATGTGGAATAATTGATGTAGCAGAGCGCCATTCCCACAATGCTATTTTCTTTTTCGGCAACATAACAGAAGAAAAGAGGATGATCGCCGAATCCGTCGCGGATCAATTGCTGCTCGGTCAGGATCACTTCATCCGGGGCGCGTTCATAATGCGCGAGTTCTTTGATCAATTGCAGAACATGAAACATGTCAGTCCCGGTGGCTTCCCGAATGATAATATTTTCCATGAAAATCAAAAGTAGAAATTTCCCATCTTTACAAAACAATAAGAACAACATGACCAAAGTAAAAACACTCGGGCAATTCATCATTGAAAAACAATCTGATTTTCCTTATGCGAAAGGAGAGCTGTCGCGTTTGCTGCGCGATATAGGCATTGCCGCCAAGATCGTGAACCGCGAAGTGAATAAAGCCGGGCTCGCTGATATTCTCGGTGAAGCCGGAGAGACAAACGTGCAGGGCGAAGTGCAGAAAAAACTCGATGTTTTTGCTAATGAACAATTCATAGCGGCGTTGAGTGTTGGTGGTGAAATCTGCGCTATTGCATCGGAAGAAAATGAAGACCTCATCCCGGTCGATAATCCGCAGTCGAAAAATGCAAAATATGTTGTGGCCATGGATCCGCTCGACGGGTCGTCGAATATTGATGTGAATGTTTCGGTGGGAACCATCTTTTCCATTTACAGGAGAATTTCTCTTTCCGGGCCGGGCAATATTGAAGATTTCCTCCAGCGCGGAACCGAACAGATCGCCGCCGGTTATGTTATTTATGGTTCATCGACCATGCTCGTTTACACAACAGGAAAAGGTGTGAATGGTTTTACACTCGATCCTTCCATTGGTGAATTCTGCCTCTCGCATCCCAACATGAAAATAAATCCGGATGGAAAAACGTATTCCATCAACGAAGGAAATTATGTTCACTTTCCTGACGGTGTAAAAAAATATATCAAGTATTGCCAGGAAGAAGATCCTGCTACCAAACGTCCTTATTCATCACGCTACATCGGTTCTGCCGTTGCGGATATTCACCGCAATCTCATCACCGGCGGAATTTATATTTATCCTACAACAGCCGCTTCACCGAAAGGAAAATTACGGCTGCTTTACGAATGTAATCCCATTGCATTCATTATTGAACAAGCCGGCGGAAAAACAACCGATGGTTTCAAAAGAATTCTCGAGATCGAGATCAAATCGCTTCACCAGCGCACACCCTTCTTCGCAGGATCGGCCGAAATGGTGGATGTGTGCGGAGAATTCATGAGAAAATTTTCTGCTGTGAACGTGAAATAGTACTGAGTACTCTGAACACCAGCCAAATGTAATTTTTCGCTGAATGAGCTGTAACAAACCGGCCACTCATTCGTCCTACGATAAATCATTCCCCGAAAAATATTTCATTATGAAAAAATTTATTTCAACTCTCGCTGTTCTCTCCGCCATCACCGGATTTTCGCAGACAGCTTCTGAAGTTCGCACCGTAGGTGATTTTCACGGACTCGATATTTCTGCACCAATCGTTGTAGAAATTACACAGGGCGATGTCAACTCTGTAATTCTCGAAGGAGATGCGAACGAAACAAAAAATATTTCGACTTCCGTAGACAACAACGGCGTTCTTAATATTTCCGGTCACGGTGACGACGTGAAAGCAAAGATCACCGTGAAAAAAATAAATTCCATTCAGCTCAGCGGCGCGTCCGATACAAAATGTATGAACCCGCTTGTTACCGATACTTTATCAGTCACCGGTTCCGGTGCTTCTGATGCTAAAATTAATGTGCAGTCAAATGCAGTTCGCGCTACACTGAGCGGCGCGAGCGATGTAAAATTCATTGGTACAACAAAAAATCTTACTGCTGTTGTTTCCGGCGCGGGCACACTCAAAGCGTATGATCTTGCTGCCGATAATGTACACGTTGCTGCTACCGGTGCATCTTCAGCGCACGTTACTGCCAATGTTTCACTCGACGCAACTTCTTCCGACGCTTCAGACATCCATTACCAGGGAAATGCAACCGCGAAAGTTGTAAATGCAAGCGGCGCCTCTTCCATCTCTGTTCGTGGTGACGATAATAATTCAAATGATACTACCAGTTTTCACATTGGCGATTATGATGTGCATCTCACTCCGCATGATGGCGATGAACGTTCGGTGCGCGAAAAAAAGAACGAAGACAAAGATTTCAAATACTGGCAGGGGATTGATCTCGGTGTGGATGGTTATCTCACTTCGGCAAATAAACTTGAACTTCCTACCGGCCTCGAATACATGAATCTCAATTATGCGAAGTCGTATGTTTTCGGATGGAACCTCATGCAGAAAAATATTCACATCTATCGCAACAATGTAAATCTCGGAACAGGACTCGGTCTCACCTGGTATCATTATAATTTCCGAGGAAGTTATTCGCTCGTACCGAATTCTTCTTACACCACGGCCATCAGCGATTCATTGCATTATCTCAAGAACCGTTTGAATATGTGTTATGTGAATGTTCCGCTGTTCCTTGAATTCAATACGAATAATAATGATGCAAGCCGCTCTTTTCACTTTGGCGCCGGAATGGATTTCGGTTATAATATTTTCAATAATAAACTCAAACAGAAATATGAACTCGGCGGCCACGATTACAAACGCGAACAGCGGGATGATTATAATGTGAATCCTTTCCGTTACGATATTATTGCAAGAGTCGGTTATGGCAAATTCACCATCTTCGGTTCTTACGCGCTTTCTCCTCTCTTCGAAAAAAGCAAGGGCCCGGTGGTATATCCGTTCAGCGCAGGAATCGCTCTCGATTTTTAATATTTCACATTCCCGTTTTCAAGGATCCTTCCCAAATTATGGGAGGGATTTTTTTTGCTCACCGATTCGCATCCGAGTTCTCAGTTCTAAGTTCTATCTTAGCAACTCCATTTTCTCCTTATGAAAGACAAGCTCAGGTTACTCGAAGATAAAATTTCCGAAGCGCATCTCGGTGGTGGACAAAAACGCATCGACTCGCAGCACAAGAAAGGAAAACTCACGGCGAGAGAACGATTGCATTTTCTGATCGACGAAGGAACGTTCGAAGAAATAGGAATGCTCGTCACACACCGCTCCACTGATTTTGGCCTCGACAAAGAAATTTATCCTGGTGATGGTGTGGTTACCGGTTTCGGAAAAATAAACGGGCGGCTTGTTTATGTTTTTTCGCAGGACTTCACCGTTTTCGGCGGATCGCTTTCTGAAACGCATGCCGAAAAAATTGTCCGCATCATGGACCTCGCTATGAAGAACGGCGCTCCTGTCATCGGGCTAAATGATTCGGGCGGCGCGCGCATACAGGAAGGTGTTGTTTCACTCGGAGGGTATGCCGATATTTTTTACAGAAATACAATTGCATCGGGAGTCGTTCCGCAGATCTCCGCCATCATGGGGCCTTGTGCCGGCGGCGCAGTTTATTCTCCCGCCATCACCGATTTTATTCTCATGGTGGAAAATACTTCTTACATGTTTGTCACCGGGCCCAACGTGGTAAAAACAGTTACGCACGAAGAAGTGACTTCGGAAGAACTCGGTGGCGCAATGACGCACGCAGGTAAATCGGGCGTCACGCATTTTGCGGCGGCGAATGAAGTGGAGTGCATTCAGAATATCCGTGCATTGCTTTCCTACATGCCGCAGAATTGTGAAGAAGAAGTTCCTATGCATGCATACGAATCTTCCGATGAAAAACGTTCGGCGCTCAACGATCTCATCCCGGAAAATCCGAATCAGCCGTATGACATGCGCGATGTGATCAATAATGTCATCGACAGCGATACGTTCCTCGAAGTGCACAAGAATTTCGCAGAAAACATCGTGGTCGGATTCGCACGCATTGCGGGAAGAAGCATTGGCATAGTCGCAAATCAACCTGCAGTTCTCGCCGGCGTACTCGATATTCATTCGTCCATAAAGGCAGCGCGCTTTGTCCGCTTCTGCGATTCATTCAATATTCCACTGCTGGTTTTCGAAGACGTTCCCGGATTTCTTCCCGGCACCGACCAGGAATGGAATGCGATCATTTCCAACGGAGCAAAATTACTTTACGCTTTCTGCGAAGCAACCGTTCCGCGCGTAACCGTGATCACGCGCAAGGCGTACGGTGGCGCATACGATGTGATGAATTCAAAACACATTGGCGCCGACATGAATTACGCATGGCCTACCGCAGAAATTGCGGTGATGGGCGCGAAAGGAGCAGCAGAAATTATTTTCAAAAATGAAATTTCTGCGGCGAAAGATCCGGTTGCAAAACTGAAAGAAAAAGAAAAAGAGTATCTCGAAAAATTTGCCAATCCATACATGGCCGCCGCACGCGGATACATTGATGAAGTGATAGCTCCCGAAGACACGCGCGCAAAACTCATTGCTGCATTTGAAATGCTGAAGAATAAAGCAGATAAATTGCCAAGAAAGAAACACGGAAATATTCCGTTGTAGAATGACGAATGGAGAGCGGAGAAAAATATTTTCTTTTCCCTAAGAGGCTGTTTAAATTTCATCCTTCTGTTTTGTTATGCGCCATAACAATTCCAAAAAAATGAATTTTAAACAGCCTCTAATCGATTTGTTTTAGCTGATCGCAATTCATGAAGCAGAATTTTTCCGACTCTCAACTCCTCCCTCCTCCCTCCATTCTCATCACCGGAGCAACCGGACTCATTGGCGCACACATCGCTTACGATCTTGTGAAAAGCGGGGAACACATTCGCGCGATAAAAAGAAAAGACAGTACTACAAAAGTCACCGAATCTATTTTTAATTTCTATTCGAAGAATGCAGAAGCATTATTGAAAAATATAGAATGGGTGAATGCAGATCTTCTTGATGCCGGCGCACTCGAGGATGCGCTCGCGGGCATCACGCACGTGTATCACGCAGCCGCGCTCGTATCATTCGTCCCATCCGAGAAAAAAAATATGCTGGAGATAAACATAGAAGGAACGGCGAACCTTGTTAATCTCTGTCTCGAAAAAAAAATTGAAAAATTCTGTCACATCTCTTCCATTGCCGCACTCGGCCGCACCACGGACGGAAGTTTGATTGATGAAAATACCTGGTGGAAAAATTCGCCTGAAAATTCCTGGTATGCGATCAGCAAATACGGCGCAGAAAGAGAAGTGTGGCGCGCCACAGAAGAAGGAATGAACGTGGTGATCGTGAATCCCTCGCTCGTGATCGCGCCCGGTACCGGCAAAAGCAGTTCTGAGCTTTTCCGCGCGCTGCGCAAAGGGCTCCGCTGGTACACCGATGGGGTGAATGGCTTCGTGGATGTGCGCGATGTTAGTTGTGCTGCAATACAACTCATGAAAAGCAACATCGTGAATGAACGGTTCATTGTTTCGGGCGCTAATCTCACTTACCGCGAATTCTTCAACAAAGTGCTGAAACAATTCGGCAGGAAAGAAACGAAGTGGAAAGCTTCCCGCACTTTACTTGGCCTCGGCTGGAGAGGAGAAAAAATTTTCACGGGCCTAACCGGGCGCGCACCACGCGTGACGAAGGAAACTGCACAATCTTCACTGGAAAAAAACAGTTACAAGGCCGATAAGATCACGCACAAAATAAATTTCAAATACAGGAATATTGAGCAAAGCATAAAAGAGATCTGCGCATTCTACCAATGAAAAAATCCCAAAAAACAAACCCTAAAAAACAAATCCATTTCTATTTCCCCACCAATTTTTTTTGCTTCCCCGCCGCTTCCTGCTCCTGCGACAAACGCTTGTTGATCTCGGTGATCACATCATCATAAATCCCGCTCAACTCTTCGGGATGTGCGCAATACCATTTCATCGACGACTGGTATTGTTTGCGCGTAACTCCATTCTTTCTGAAAATATTATAATAAGGCATCGAATCTTCTTTCTGCAATGGCGCCTGGTTAACAGAAGGATCTTTCAGGCCGGGCATCATCGGGTGGCGCTGCAATTGCATGGGTTGACGAACCGAAAGAGTTGCTTCAAGCACGTGAACATCTGCAAGAACCTGCACCATCTTATCGCGATCGATCAGATCAAAAGGGCGCTTTGTTTGTCCCTGCTGCGAACGGCTGCAGGAAAAAAACAAAATCATCACTAAGAAAATTTCCCGGCGCATACTGCGAAGGTAGGTAAGATTGACTGCCGTTGAATCTGATTCATTGAGGCATCAGTTAAAGTAAGTGAACCGCTGAATGCAATTCTGGTTCATTTTATATTATTGTCTCCACATCATTACAAAATTATCTGCACTAAAAAATGGTCAAAGAATGATTTATCCGCCTAAAAAAATTATTTTTGATTACTATCAAATCCCACGAAATGAAAAAGATCCTGGCTTTACTCGCAAGCGCTGCTTTCTCCAATGAGATTTCTGCCCAAGTCGATCTCGGCCTTCCTTCCACCACGGGTAAAGGCGGAACAGCCACAGCCATGGTCACGAATTTCGAAGCCATCGGTATCAATCCTTCCAATCTCGGCTGGAGCGACAATTACCGTTTCTCCATGTCGGTGCTGAATGTGGGCATTAATGCGCAATCGAAAGCGATCGATTTTCCTACACTGAAAAATGCGATCCTGAATCCGAATGATTCTTTTACCAATGCGCAGAAACAACAATACGCAACATTATTCGCGCAGCCGCAGGGATTCAACATGACTGCAAACATCAACTGGCTGGCCACTTCATTTTATGTTCCTAAAGTCGGTGGATTTGCGATCAGTGTGCGCGACCGAATGTATGCACACGTGGGACTGAACCAGAATGCCGCTGATTTTATTTTCAACGGAAAGAATGCAGCATTTTTCCAGGACACTGCCAATTACAGCAAACATCTCTCTGATATCTTCAACGGCAGCGATGTTTCTTTTCTTCATTATCGTGAGGCGAATCTTTCTTACGGAAGAAGGATCATGGGATTCGGAACGACAGATGATGACGGCGATCCGAAGATTCAGGTGTTTGGCGGAGTGGGATTGAAAATGTTGTGGGGACTTGCGAATGTGGATGGAAAAATTTCTCCCGGTTTCATTGCAGGACATTCTTCCATTACGAGCAGTTACAATATCAATTACGGAAATATCCAGAATTTCAGTTCCATCAAATCAAATTCACTTTTCAATTCTGTAGGACAGGGAATGGGATTTGATTTCGGAACATCGGTGGTCATTGACAAAAAAATAAGATTTGCTGCAGCATTCACCGACATCGGATCAATCACGTGGAAAGATAATGTACTCATGGCTCACGACACAACACTCTTTCACGCCGACAGCACGAACAACGGATTGCCGAACTGGAACATGGGCAAGAATGCAAATTTCCTTTTCAGCAGCACAGGATTCATGAATTACAAACCGGGCAGCGATTACAAATCGACTTTACCATCGCGCATTCGTTTCGGTGTGGGATGGAAGATCGGAGATCGCGTGAATGTGGGAGCCGATCTCGTTATTCCCTATACAAAAAACCGCTACAATCTTACCGGGCCTTATTTCGCCGTCGGTGGAGAAATAAAACTGGCGGAGATCATCCATGTAAATCTTGGAGTCTCGGGCAATGCATCGCTCGGATGGAATTTACCAATGGGAGTTACACTCGGCCCGCTGGGTCCGCTCGAAATAGGATTGGCAACAGGAGATGTGCTCACTTATCTCGACAAATCGAAAGACCCGAACATGTCGTTCGCGATCGGGTTTATCCGCGTCAATCTCGATCCGCGACTGAGAGAAGAAGCAATGAACAACGGAACTCCTCCAACGCCGGGAATGTAATTTGAAATTTAGATTCGGGATTAAGGTCCTTCTAATCTGTAATTTTGAATCTCGAATTTCAAATCTCGAATTTTCAGAATGAATTACAAAGACAAAGTCATCTGGATCACCGGCGCATCTTCAGGAATAGGTGCCGCACTTGTGAAAGCATTTGCGAAGGAAGGAGCAAAAATAATTCTGTCGGCGCGGAGAACAGAAGAACTTGAAAAAGTAAAACGTGAAGCTTCACTCACGGAAAATAATTCACTGGTTCTTCCACTCGATCTTTCCGACACAAAAAATGTAAATGATCTTGTTCAGAAAGTCATTGCAAAATTTTCGCGCATCGATGTGCTGGTGAATAACGGAGGAGTATCGCAGCGTTCATTGACAAAAGAAACATCCGTTGACATGGACCGGAAAATAATGGAAGTGAATTTTTTCGGACAGGTAGCGCTCACGAAAGCTGTTCTTCCTTTCATGCTGAAACAACATTCCGGAAATATCATTGTCATGAGCAGCATTTCGGGAAAATTCGGTTTCTGGTTCCGCTCCGCTTATTCGGCTTCCAAACACGCGCTCCACGGATTTTTCGAAACACTGCGCCTTGAAACAGAAAATGAAGGAATTAAAATTCTCATTGCAGTTCCGGGAAAAATAAAAACGGATATTTCACTGAATGCGGTGAAAGCCGACGGCAGCAAGCATGCGAAAATGGACAAGAGCCAGGAAGAAGGAATGCCGGCGGAAGAATGCGCGCAGATTATTTTAAATGCCATGAATGCCGGTAAAGAAGAAATTCTCATTGGCGGAAGAGAAATAAAAGCCGTGTGGATGAAACGTCATTTCCCGAAATGGTTCGGAAAAATTATCCGCAGGCAAGCGAAGGAATAGATTAACTTGTCGGCGGTTTTCACTTCACTCGACAATTTATATTTTAAAATAAAAAATCCATAATGACAGCAGCCGCAGCAAAAATCGTTTTCGGACTCGTATTCCTCTTCATTTACATTATGATAAAAGTAGCGAGAGGTAAAAACAATGCTCCGAAAATGCCTCCACAAACAAATTATCCGAATCCTTTTCTCCAACAGCAACAACAAAACCGGAATCCATTTCCGCCGTCTCACGCAAATCCACAGAATAATCCGAAACCGAATTACCGGGACACATTCACCTCGCCGGAAAATTTTCAGAGCCAGGGGAATTTTCCTCCACCGCAAACTTCAAACGCGTATTACTGTATGTATTGCGGAAAAAGATTTTCTACAATTGATCTGCTGATGAAAGATACCTGCTTCAAACATCCGAAGTCTGAACAGGGTTTGCAGAAACATGTTCTGTACAGAGGAGTTGGCAAACCGAATATTGGTTGGTAGGGAAAGATTACAGATTACGAAATCCTCTTGCAAGATCGCTTCCCGCCACCTATCTGCAAAGAATCCTCGCTTCGAGCATATCCATCATCGCGTACTTCACTCCTTCTCTTCCCGATCCTGAATCCTTAACTCCACCATAAGGCATGTGATCCATTCTGAAAGTGGGAACATCGTTGATGATCACTCCGCCTGTTTCAATTTCGTGGAATGCTTTATCTATTTCGCGGATGTCATTGGTAAAAACTCCGGCCTGTAAACCGAAACGCGTATCGTTTATCATTTTTATTGCATCGTCGAATTTTTCAAACGGCTCCACGATCACCACCGGGCCGAAGACTTCTTCGCAATTCACTTTCATGATGATGTTGGTATTCGTCATAACCGTCGGCATGAAATAATTTCCATCACGTTTTCCTCCGCACAGAATTTTTGCACCGGCATGTTCCGCTTCATTCACCCATTGCTCTACACGCTTTGCATTCTCTTGGTCTATCATCACTGAAATTTCTGTATTCGCATCAGCAGGATCTCCCTGCGCAAGTTTACCCGCTCCTTCGCAGAAAGCATGAACGAATTTTTCGAAATAATTTTTATGAACGAAGATCCTTTGCGCGTGTATGCACACCTGACCTGAATAAGCAAATCCGGCGATGAGACATTTCTTCAGCGCCATTTCCGGATCAGAAGAGGATGCAACAATGACGCCGGCATTTCCACCGAGTTCGAGCACTACTTTTTTCCTGCCGGCATTTGCTTTCATCGTCCATCCTACTTCGGGCGACCCGGTGAAACTCAGCAGCGAAAAACGATCGTCAGTCACCAATTGATTTCCAGCCGTCCTGTTCATGGGTAGTATTGAAACACAACCCCTGGGCATATCTGTTTTGTCGATGATCTTCGCAAGTTCCAGCGTGGAAAGCGGCGTGGATGATGCGGGTTTGAGAATAATGGGACAACCCGCCGCAATAGCCGGTGCAATTTTGTGCACAGCGAGATTCATCGGAAAATTGAAAGGAGAAATCCCTGCAACAATTCCCACCGGAAAATATTTCACGAATCCTTCTTTCTTTTCCCCTGCTGCGCTCCAGTCGAGTGAAATATATTCTTTGGGCAAACGTTTCGATTCTTCGGCGGCGACCAGGAATGTCTGCGCAGCGCGATCTATTTCTGCAAGTGCATAGCGTATTGGTTTTCCGGATTCATGGCACAATAGCAAAGCGAGATTTTCCCGATGAGCGGTAATGTTATCAGAAATTTTACGGAGAATGGAATATTTTTTATGCGATGATAACTCACTCATTTCTTTCTGCACACGCTGAGCAGCGCCGATCGCAGCTTCCAGTTCATGTGGCCCGGCGAGACTTGTCGTGCCGACCGTTTCTCCCGAAAATGGATTACGCACAACAAGTTCATTTGAAGTGGATGCGAAATATCCACCGATGTAAATGGAATAATTTTTCATTGGTTACGAATTACGAATCACACGAATATACAAATTACGAATTCGGGAACGAAGTGCGAATAGGTGCGAAAATGCGAAGTGCGAATTTACGAATTACGAATGCGGGAACGGAATGCGAATTACGAATGGGGCTTTATTGCTTCGTATATTCGCACCCATTCGCAATTTGTTCCTCTTGCAAAACCGCTCACTACTCCACTGGATCATTTTCATCGCTCTCGGCCTCACGTGGGGAAGTTCTTTCATTCTCATGAAACGCGGGCTTGATTCTTTTACCAGTGACCAGGTCGCAGCATTGAGAATTTTCATTGCATTTCTTTTTTTATTGCCGCTTGCTTTCCGGCACATAAAAAAAGAATTATTCAGCAACACATTTGCATTCGCAGGAATGGGAATATTTGGAAATCTTCTTCCCGCATTCATGTTCACGCGTGCGGAAACCATGATCAGTTCTGCCCTGACCGGAATGCTGAATTCTCTCACTCCTGTTTTTACTTTGCTTCTCGGTTTTTTTGTTTTTAAACAGAAGGTCCGCATGTGGCAGATCATCGGAATTGTGACCGGGCTCAGTGGAGCGATCGGGTTGATGATGCTGAATAATAATTCTTCGAAAGAAATTCAGGTTGATCAGCGAACGATCTTCATTGGCGGATCGCTGGTTGTGCTTGCTACTTTTTTTTACGGCTTCAGCGTGAATATCATCAAATCGAAACTAAGCCAGGTGAGTTCGGTGACTGCAACTGTTTTTGCATTATGCATCATTGGCCCGGTTGCCGGAATTTATCTTTTCTCCACCGACTTCATTCACCGCATGCAAACGATACAACTCGCATGGCAAAGTCTTGGCTACACTGCCATTCTTGCGATCTTCGGAACGGCGCTGAGTGTGATCGTCTATAATATTCTTATTAAGGAAGCCGGAACTTTATTTGCTGCGTCGGTCACTTACATCATTCCTATTGTAGCGATGCTGTGGGGCGTGCTCGATCATGAAATGGTTTCTTACCTGCATGGAATTTTTGTACTGGTAATTCTGGGTGGAGTGTGGATGGTGAACAGGAAATAGCCGGGAGTTTGGAATGAGGATTCAGGAACTGCATTCCAATTAATATTTACTAACATCATTCACATCTTAAAACGCAGATCGTAAATTTATTCGATGAACACGTCACAACTGAAACTTTCTGAATTTTGCGCGCTGATCGATGATTCGCTGAAAAAAACTTTCGCAGGAAAAACGTGGTGGGTGCTGGCAGAGATCAATTCCCAGAATGAGAAAGCGAGATCAACTTGGGTGGAGCTGATAGAAAAAAGTGAAAGTGGAACAGATCTCGTTGCGCGAATGACGGGAAAAGTGTGGAGGCCCGAAGCGCTCGCTGCATTCCGGAATTTCGAAGATATCACCGGAAAAAAACCATCGCAGGGAATGCAGGTTCTTTTAAAACTCCGCGCCGATTATCACCCGGTGCATGGATTGTCGCTCGATATTCTTGACATTGATGCACAACACATGCTCGGGCAATTAGAGGTGGAACGCAGAAAAACGATCGCGCTTCTTGCAACTAAACCGGGCATTCGCCTCGAAGACGGAATTTTCATTACGCCGAATAAAAAACTTGAACTTTCTTCCGTCATTCAGCATATCGCCGTGATCAGTGCTGCTTCCGCTGCCGGTTATGAAGATTTCATGAACGCACTGAACAAAAATATTTTTGGTTATAAATTTTTCTGCACGAATTATTTTTCTATTCTGCAGGGAGAAACGGCTGCCGATTCGATGAAGGAACAGCTGTTGAAAATTTTTGAAGATATAGTGCAGGGAAAAAAATTCGATGCGGTAGTACTCATCCGTGGCGGCGGTTCACAAAGTGACCTGCTTCCATTCGATAAATTCAATCTCGCACACGCGATCGCACGCTTTCCCGTACCCGTGATCACCGGCATCGGGCACCTGCGCAACGAGAGCATCACGGACATGGTGGCGCACACCTCCACGCAGGCGCCCACGAAAGCGGCAGAATTCATCATCGATAATAACCGCGCATTTGAAGAAGAAACAGAAGATCTCCGCGATCTCATCGCCATTCGCTGTCACACATTGCTCACAAAACATCAGCGTAAACTGGATCACACCGGCGCAATTCTTCATAACGGAACGCTGCAACTCATCCACACTACGGAAAATAAAATGACGCGTTTCCGAGAACGGATCAGTTCTTCTTCCGGAAAACTTTTTCTTTCGCACACCCAACTCACAGGAGAAATTCTTCGGAAACTTCCTTCGCTGACAAAAAGAACGATCGAAAAACAAGATCACCAGCTTGAACTTCTTTTTGAAAGAATGAAATTGCTTTCGCCGGAAAATGTGCTGAAGAGAGGTTACGCGATGGTGTTGAAGAATGATCAGCCGGTTGTTTCTTCGAAAAATATTTCAGCCGGGGAAAAACTGGAAATCAGAATGAAAGACGGAACTTTGAAAACGATCGTCGAATCAAACAACGAATGACAATTGACCAATGACAGCACTACTTTTCTAAATAATTCAACCTTTGATGCCATGAAAGATATTTCATATACAGATGCATTAACAGAACTCAACGAAATTTCGCGCGCCATTGAGAACGAAAGTATTTCCATCGATGAACTCGCTGCAAAAGTAAAACGCGCTTCAGAACTGATCGCGTTGTGCAGAACCAAACTCCGCGCGACAGAAGATGAAGTGAAAAAAATTCTGGGAGAGATGGGAGAATGAAGCAATGTGATAATTTGGGCAATGTGCGAATGCCTGCCCGACGAATCCCGATAGATCTCAGATGGCGGCAGGTGACGGTGAAAAAATAAAAGAGTAACTCATCTTGCGAAATAAAAATCGTCTGCTCGTTTATTTAGCGTATCTTTGTCACTGATTGTAATCCCTCCTTCATCCCGAGTTCTCGGGAAAATTAAAATCACTACTGAAAGCGATTGTGTGTCTAAGGGATTCGGAAAAAAATTTTCCGGTGATCCAGTGCTTCGGTTAAACAATTTTCAAAATGTCATTCGACAATTTAAACATCATTGCGCCCATCCTCATGGCGTTAAAGGAAGAGGGCTATTCACAACCCACGCCTATTCAGCAACAAGCGATCCCCATTGTTTTACAGGGAAAAGATCTGCTCGGTTGCGCACAAACAGGCACGGGTAAAACAGCGGCGTTCGCAATTCCGGTTCTGCAGCAGATGTTCAATCATCCGCAGCAACAACACGGAAGAAAAAATATCCGCGCACTCATCCTCACTCCCACGCGCGAACTCGCAATACAGATTGAGGAAAGTTTCATTGCTTATGGTCGCCACACCGGTTTGAAAACTGTTGTTGTGTACGGCGGCGTGGGACAAAAACCGCAAACAGATGCGCTGCGTGCCGGCATTGATATTCTTGTGGCAACTCCCGGACGTTTGCTCGATCTTATTGATCAGCGTTACATTCATCTCCAGCACATCGAATATTTTATTCTTGATGAAGCGGATCGTATGCTCGATATGGGTTTTGTGCACGACGTGAAAAAGATCATTGCAAAACTTCCGCAGAAACGTCAATCGCTTTTTTTCTCGGCAACCATGCCGCCGGAGATCATTAAACTCTCTGCAAGCATTCTTCATCATCCACAGAAAGTGGAAGTGACTCCACAGGCGACAACCGCAGAAACCGTTCAGCAGAAAATGTATTTCGTTGATAAACTCAACAAAAAACAATTGCTCATTCATCTGCTGAAAGATCCTTCCATCGTCACCACGCTCGTGTTCACGCGCACGAAACACGGGGCCGACCGCGTTGCGCGCGATCTCACACGTGCAGGCATACGCGCAGAAGCCATTCACGGCGACAAATCGCAGAATGCAAGACAACGTGCGCTGAGTAATTTCAAAGCGAAACAAACACGTGTTCTCGTTGCAACAGATATTGCGGCACGCGGAATTGATGTGGATGAATTATCGCACGTGATCAATTATGAAATTCCGAACATTGCTGAAACGTATGTGCATCGCATCGGCCGCACGGGCCGCGCAGGTGCAAGCGGAATTGCAATTTCATTCTGTGATCATGAAGAGCGTGATTATCTCAAAGACATCACGAAGCTGATCGGTTTTAAAATTCCTTCGGTGGATGAACATCCGTTCAAACCGGGGTCGCCTGTTCCGCAACGAACCGATCACAATGGGAATAATTCTCCTGAATCGAATCATCGGAAACCGGAACACCAGAAAAGGAACCCGGCGCATCGCAGAAATAATAATGCGAAAAAGAAAAGCTGGTTCGGAAGAAAGCGCTACGGTAACTAAGCGGAAGAAATCTTTAACCAGACAGACTCAGGACATGGGATATTTCTCATGTCTTTTTTGTATCTTTTCATTAATGAAATTTCGCGGAATTATTTTTTTCGGATTTTTTGCAGTGCTGCTTTTTATAACGGCATGCCGTGTTGATTTTATTCATAACCGGAGAAGAGGCCACTACCAGGAACGCAAGCCCGTGATTTATCTCTATCCTGAAAAGACCGAAAATATTTCTGTAAAAATAAATTCACCTTTTCCGCTAACATTTTCTGAACCATTTTACAATGACGGATGGAAGGTTTCTGCTTCGGCTGATGGAAAACTGACCAACAACGCTGATGCAGGACGGGAAAAAAATTATCCTTATTTGTTTTACGAAGCAAGTGATGATCATGATTATTCCTTCGAAAAAGGTTTTGTGGTAAGCGGTGACAGCAGCAGAATATTTCTGGAAAATATTTTACCGCAGATGGGATTGCTTCCTGTTGAATACGATGAATTCATTTCCTACTGGGTGCCGATGATGGAAAAAAATAAATTGAATCTCATCACTTCCCCCAACGAAGAACATGCACAGCTGGTGAAACTCGATATTGACCCGGCGCCTCAAACCAGCATTCGTGTTTTTATGCTGTTCAAATCTGTTCCGGAAAGAATTTCAATTTGCCCCCGGAATTTCACTGCAGTACCGCGTAAAGGTTTTACCGTGGTGGAATGGGGCGGAATAAATGAAGATGAGATCATTGTACCCTGATCCGATAAAATGTCAATGCGTTATTATTTTTTTTCATTCACTTTATTTTGTTTCCCTGTTCTTCATTCGCAGAACAGGCCGGAGAATTTTCATGTATCTGCCGACGGAAAAAATTTTTCCTGGACCAGTTACCAGGCGGGCTGGCCGTGGAATATTGCAAACACCGATAGTTTTCTTTCTTCACTCACTTATATGCCTGAGGTTAGAACTGATTTTTCTGATTACGCGCAATTAACGCCCGATGGCAATTCGGTTTATTATTATGACCCGGAAGGATTGAAAATAACCAACACCAATGATGTAGATCGGCATAATTCAGTCACGATTTGTAAAGGAGAAATATGGCCCTATCTTTTTCACGCTACCAATGATGGAAAAATGATCATCGTTGGACTTGATACAAAAAGAGAGAATAATTGTTCGCCGGGAAACCGCAGATTACTGGTGATCCGGAAAATTTACGGCATGTATCGCACCATCGACACGCTGGGTTCGGGAGAAACCTGCAGGTTCATCTGGACCGCACAACTCGGCGAAGGCGGTTATGTTCACTGGAACGAATCGAATGGCAATGATCATCTCGTGCTTTACGGAAACAACGACCGGGCGACTGAAATTCCACTGAGCGTTCCTGCGCATTGCCGCATCGTGAATTTTTTCATGCCTGAAAAAAGCAATTACATTTTATATGAACTGCACGACTCATTGAATTCTACTGCAAACCAGTTATTCTGCTGTGAAAAAATTCCCGGTGGTATTTCTGCTCCGGAAAAAATAGAAGTACGGTTGCGTTTCGATTATTCCTACGGAGATGTACTTCTTGCCATTTCTCCCGATGGAGATCACATCGCGTGGCTGCAATGGGGAAATAAAATTCTTCCCAATGGAAATCACGATGCATGGGTGATGATGATGAATAAGGAGGGTGGAAAATGGACTTCAGCAAAAAAAATATTCGATTGCCCGGAGCAGCGAGAATTCCAGGACGAGGAAAATAATTATGAAACGGTTGTGCTTTCCGATTCCAATCTTTTCTGCATTGGCACCAATGAACAAATTCTCTTTTTCAATAAGCTTGATCGTTCCGGAAAATTATTTGCGTTAAATCTTGGTAAGAAAAAACGCGAAGAGGAATATTCAACGAATTACAACCTGCGCACCGTCGTTGAAAAACCGGTTTACGCCGGCGAGATCGTTCATTTGCAATTTCCATTTAAGAACACCACGAAGGACACGCTGGTTTTTAATTACACGCTCACATTTTTCGAACAATATAATTTTCATCGCGCTATTCAAACAGCACCGCAGGGATGGACAGTTCCTACATTCAATCCGATAAGCGATTGGCCCGGTATGAGCTGGAGCGATATGCAGAACCGAACATTTCTTGCGCCGGGCGATAGTATGATCTTCGATTACTATACACATTTTCAATATTGCGGACAGGAATTCTCGACGATCTTCTATTGCACACGCGGCGTAAACAATTTCGCCAATTCGTGTGGCATCATGTTATTTGCAAAATGCAGGGAGGTTGAACTACCGGGATTCGATCGCGCCAACGACAGTTTATTTTACCATAATGGAAACCTTATGGAAACCTTCCGGGAAGATTCTGCAGAAATTTATCATTTCACCCGCAATTTCAGCAATGGAAATCCATGTATGGAAATTTCTTTCAATGAAAAAATGCAACCCTGCGGCACCTGGAAATATTTTGCAGAGAATGGGCAACTCATTTATGAGAAAAAAATGAGCGCCGACCGGAAAACAATTTCTTATACGACCTGGTATGCGAACGGACAGAAAAAATTCGAACAAACAAAAAAAGATAATTGTGCAATAGGTAAAGAGGAGTCGTGGTACGAAAACGGTTCTTTAAAATCAGAAGCGGAATTCCGCAGTTATCGTGGTATAGAAATATATTATTTCACTCCCGGTGTTCAGTTTTACAAAGGATCATCCGCAGAAAATTACACGGAATATTACCCGAACGGTCAGAAAAAAATTGAAGCACATTATTCAAAATTCGGAAGAGCAACCGGAACCTGGCAGTCGTGGTACGAAAATGGAACGGTTTGCGGAACGCGGCATTACGACCGTGATAAAAATACGGGCACCTGGACGATCAATGATGAGAATGGAAAATGTATTTACAGTTATGATTACGATACGAAGATAACGGTCATTGCGGGCCGCGCCGATGACCTGATGAATAATTTAACGCGACTTACTTTTTCGAATACGAAGCCGCATTACAATCATCATGGCGGATATGGAGGTGGATTTTATTGAAAATAGAAGTTGTATTCCAATACAACTCCTCCCGGTTCGGTTCCCAATACACCCTGTTATACCCATAAATTTCATTGAAGCTGACGTTTTTTTAAATGCGAATTCCCATCACGCACACGTCATCCACCTGCTCAAGATTTCCTTTCCAGCGGTCAAATGTTTTTTCCAGCACATCGTATTGTTCTTTCATCGGGCGGCCGGCATTTGCAACGAGCAGATTACGGATATTGGCGGTCTTGAATTTTTTTCCCTGCCCGAATGAGCCGGATTTATTTTTATCGGCCAGGCGGGCTTTATCACCACCGAACTGGTCGGCGTATCCATCCGTTCCGAAATAGAGCACGTCATTTTTTTCAAGTGTAAAATGATGCGTCGTGAATGGTTTTGCATGATCGTATTTCCCGACGGGCTGATTATCGGCATCGAGGGAAATGAGATTTCCGCTGCGAACGATCCACAGAGAATTGTGCGCACCTGAAAAAGAAATATTCATGTTGTCTCTGTTCAGATGACAAAGTGAAATGTCCATTCCGTCTTTCACTTCCTGTTCGCTTTTCCGGAAAGTGTCGAGCAGCAGTTCCGTAACCTTATCAAGAATTTTTCCGGGATCTTTCAATTCGAATTCCTTCACTGCACGATCAAGCGCATTCGAACAGACGAAACTCACCATCGCACCCGGCACGCCGTGTCCCGTGCAATCTGCAACTGCAACAAAAAGATCATTCCCATTCTCCATCATCCAGTAAAAATCGCCGGCAACAATATCCTTCGGGCGATAGAAAATAAAATTCTGCGGAAAAATTTCGTCCACCATTTTTGCAGGAGGAAGAATTGCTTCCTGCAAACGTTTCGCGTAATTGATACTATCGATGATCTCTTTATTCTTCGTTTCGATCACGCCTTTCTGGCGGCGAATAAAACGGAAGCGATTAAAAAGAAAAAAAGAAAAACCGGATGCAACCAGAATAAGTATGATCAGAAAATACATGAGGTTGCGCTGCTCGCGCGCCTCCGCATCAGATTTTATTTTGTTCTCGCGTGCTTTCGCTTCATCTTCTTTTTCTTTTTTTTCCTCCTCGTATTTCAGTTCCATCGCATTTACTTCTTTCACCGACCTCATGCTGTAAAGCGAATCGTGTACGGTCATGTATTTCAGGTAATATGTTTTTGCATTTTGAAAATCCCGGAGTGAATCATAGAGTGTAGCAAGCCCGTGGTAACTCGACTGCAATCCTTCCAGTGATGGAATTTTATCCTGGATACTGATACTCATTTTATACCAGCGTTCACCCTCCCGATAATTCTTCCTGGTAACATTCACGCTCCCGAGATTATTGTAGGAATTCATCAGCCCCATCTGATCACCGGTTCTTTGCCTTACAATGGTTGCCAATGCGTAATAATATTCTGCTGAATCCAGTATGTTCTGGTCCTGGCGCACCACACCGATGTTGCTGTACGCATCGGCGAGACTTGAAGAATCGCCGGCGAGAAAAGCAAGATGGAGGCATTTCTGAAAATAAGTAACTGCATTCTCATCATTATTTTTTTCACTTTCGATAACACCGGTATTGAGATAACAGTTCATGATCGATTGCGTGTCTTTAATACTGATGGCGATCTGCAACGATTTATTATAATAATAACTTGCCTTCTCGTAATTATTCTCCACGTCGAAAACTTCGCCCAGGTTACTGTAAGTCGCAGCAAGCCCATGCATATTTTTTGTTTCTTCCTTGATGCGGATCGAGCGCAGATAACAATCGGCTGCTTTTTCATAATCGCCCTCATTCTCATAAACAATTCCCAGATTATTCAGCGCCGACGCAACTCCTCTTTTGAAATTCAGTTTTTCACCGAGATCTTTCGCCTTGTTTCCGTATTCGATCGCTTTCTTCGTATCGCTGTTAATATACTTTGCACATAATTTATAAAGCGTGATCACTTTATTGGTATCGCTTTCTTCCTGGGTTTGTAAAACTTTCAGCAAAGAATCGATTTGATCGTTCTGCGCGTTCACCCGAAATGAAACGCATAGCATCATGAACAACGGAAAAAGATAATTCCACCTGCCGATCTGCATAAGTCCTTACAAGATAATTATTATTATTCCGACAATTAAAAGTAGTGATACTGATAGCGGTTTTCATTCAGGATTTTGCCGCTTTGCAAATAATCAATAGATTTGCCGCCCAAGAATAGGTTCGGTAGAGTTTCCCGAATGAAATTCGGGACAGGGTCCGAGCAACAGACTGAAAAAAAATAGAGTTCATTACTTATTGGTTCGGTAGCTCAGTTGGTAGAGCAACAGACTGAAAATCTGTGTGTCGGCGGTTCAATTCCGCCCCGAACCACAAAATAGAATCCGGAGTCTTCCGGATTTTTTATTTATTTTTTTATAATTTCAATTGTGTCGGCGGTTCAATGGAGTTGATCTAGAGCGAAGCCGATGGGCCCCGAACCACTAAATAGAATCCGGAGTCTTCCGGATTTTTTATTTATCAAGTCCCAGCAAAAATTTTCTGGCGGCCGGCATGAAAGGCGGAGATGCGAAACTGAGAATAGGAAGGATGCTCCGGCACACACGCGGAACAAAATTTTTTCCTGAGATCACGTTCGTCAGAAAATTTATTTTACGTACTGTTTTTTTTATGTACGGTTTTCTCATCGCTTCGTAACTGCCGATCCTGTTTTGGCTCATCAATTGTGCGTACGTAAAAGCATCTTCAATTCCGAGATTCATTCCCCTGCCGCCCAATGGAGAATGAACGTGCGCCGCATCGCCGATGAGCGTTACATTATTTTTCTGCAATGAAGAAGCCATCCTCTGATTGATCCTGAATTCAGAATTCCAAGTGATCTTTCCTTTTGAAATTCCTTTGGGCATATCTTCAAGAATATTTTTTTTGCTTCCCACGATGCGCCAAATTTTTTCTTTAATGCGGACCATGAAAATACTTCCCTCCGGGCTCAGAAGAATATGCGCCTCGTCTGCGCTGAACGGAACCTCCATTTCCAGGTCATACAATTCCCATACCTCATCATATTTGAATCCACCGAAATCTATTCCTGATTTTTTTCTCGCAACACTGTGCGCGCCATCCGCACCCACGAGATGATCCACTAAACGATTTTCAATGGAACCGGAAGAATTTTTAATTTGAATAGAAATATTATTTCCTTCCACATGAAGATCTTCGAGAGAAATACCTCTTTCCACAATGATATTTCTCCTGCTGATCTCTTCGCGCAGAATATTTTCAGAATCCGATTGTGACTGAACAAGCATGAACGGGAATTCATGATCCGCTTTACCCAGGTCATTGCTCAGTATTTTTTTTAGATCCCGCGCGCGCCAAAGATTGAACTTCGTAACCTTTCTTCCATTGGCAAGAAATTTTTTTGTAACGCCTGAACGTTCCAGCAATTTCAGCGTATTCGGATTCACTCCGAACGCTTTTGAATACGGAACATAATCGCTCCGCTGATCGATCACCGAAGGATGGAATCCATACTCCGATAAAAACAGAGCGGCTGCAAGTCCCGATGGCCCGGCTCCCGCAATGAGAATTTCTTCTTTTTTCGGATCCTTCATTTTTATTTTCAATGGAAAATTATCAATATTTTGTCTTCGCCGGCTGACGTTGCAGGATGCAATTCTTGTTTTTCCCGTTCAATTAGCTCGTAAATTTGTCATTATGCCTGCGCAACTCCTGCTCGATCTCGGAAATACGTCTTTCAAGGCGATGCTCATAGATGACAAAAAGATCATGCGTCACGACATTCTTCCTTCACCGACCGTTGCAGAAATATTAAACTTCGTTAAAACTGTGGAAGTCCATTCGGCGATTATCGGTTCGGTGGTGAATGTACCGCATGAACTTGCTGATGAACTGCGGAAATTTTTTCCCGTGGTCATGCTCGGTGAGAACACCGCATTACCGGTGAAAAATAATTATAGTTCAAAAGAATCGCTCGGTTATGACCGGATCGCGGCGGCTATTGGCGGCTGGCAACTTTTCCACGGATCGAACGTCTTGGCAATAATGGCGGGAACCTGCATCACCTACAATCTCATTGACAAAAACAACACTTTTCTCGGGGGCGCAATCACGCCCGGCATACACATGCGTGCGAAAGCCATGCATCATTTCACCGAAAAACTTCCGATGATAGATCCTCAGGGCGAACATCCGCTCATAGGGAAAGATACCGTTACTTCACTGCGTTCCGGTGTGATCAACGGAACTGTTGCCGAGGTAAAAGGAATGATCCTCGAATATGAAAAAACATTTCCCGGGCTGCAGGTAGTTATTGGTGGAGGAGATTCCCCGCTTTTGGCAGAAGCCCTGAAAAATGGCATCTTTGCACGCCCGAATCTCGTTTTTGAAGGGATGCATGCCATTCTTGATTTCCATGATGAAAAAAACCTGCTTTAGAATTTCAAGGAACTTCTTCCTCGCGGCAGGTTGTGTTATTGCACTACCCTTCATTTCGGATGCACAAACGAATCCTGCTGTTCTCACCACGGTTTCTCCTTATTCGCATTATGGCATTGGTGATCTCAATGCAAACGGAACACTTTTTAATTCCGGGATGGGCGGCGGCGGAATAGGAATGAGAAATGATTCGCTCATCCCGCAATACATCAATCTTGAAAATCCTGCATCCTTCACGTCGCATCCGCTTATTGCGTACGAGATCACGCTCAACAGTAATACAGTGATGATGCAATCGAACTCAGCGAAAACTACTTTCAACAGAACTTCTCTCGGAAGTGTGGCGCTCGCTTTTCCGGTTAAAAAATGGTGGGGTGCCGGATTCGGACTCATGCCTTACAGTAACGTCGGCTATAATGTGAACAGTCCCGATTCCATTGTGGGAATAGGTCCGGTCACTTACAAATACGAAGGATCGGGCGGGGTAAACCAACTTTTTCTGGTGAATGCATTTCGGCCTTTCGCAGGATTATCGCGACACTATCTTCTCTCGGATGAATATGCGACCGCTGTTCATGATTACGACACAACACTCATCCGTAAAAAACTGAAATGTAAAAATGCGCTGGGAAATATTTCGATCGGTGTGAATTCTTCTTTCATGTTCGGAACAATCAATAATGTACGACGCGATGTTTTTCCCGATTCGATGTACACGTTCAATACGAAGATCACCAAGCGAATGCTTTTCCACGATCTTTATCTCACCTATGGAGTTCAGTATTCTTTCCGTTTGCCATTCACCCTCAATCCGCTTTATCAATCACTGAATGATACGCTGGTGACAAAAACAAATTTCTTTCATAATTATTTCGAATACAAAAGAAGAAGCGACATTATCCACGAAAAACTTTTCATTCACCAGCCGGGAGTGCGCCTGTCAATGGGACTCGTGTTCGCTCCATCTACCCCGCTGAATGTTTCTTACGATCTTCTTGCGCAAACCTACAAACAGATAGGTACGCTCGAACAATTTCGCGATACGGTCATTTCTGAACAGGGCATTCCATCGCGTGTTGTGCTTCCGCTCATGGGCGGAGTTGGATTCGAATTGAAAAAAGATTATAAGTGGGCATTTCAGGCCGATTACATGACGCAGCTCTGGAGCCAGTCAACAATTTTGGGTGTGAATGCCGGTTTGAAAAATTCTACCCGCATCACCGCAGGATTTCAATATCAACCGCGGCAGATCGGGCGGGGAAATTATCTGACCGCTATTCAGTATCGGCTTGGCGCAAGATATTACATCACCAGTCTTGAAATTCATGGAATTCAACTTACAGAAACTTCTGTAAATCTCAGCCTTTCATTCCCGGTTCCTTATCGCACGCGCGTGGGTGAACCTGTAACGCGCGGAACCATTAATTTCGAATACGGAATGCGCGGCACAACAAATAATCAACTGATCAAAGAAAATTTCTTCCGCGTCACATTCGGCGTTACGATCAATGACCGGTGGTTCAACCGGATCAAATACGATTGATTCTTTCATGAGAGCTTTCCTGAGATCTGCAGCCGCAATTTTTTCAGGAACATTTTTCCTGCTCTTCTGCAGTTGTGAAAATGATCCCGCTACTGTTCACAATTACACGCAGAATCTTTCACTTCCCACGCAAACTGCGCACAACGTAGATCTTTTTTATTCCGATTCTGCAAAAATGAAAGTTCATCTCACCGCCGGACAGGTTGATGAGTTCCAGGGTGGAAAACCACATACGGAAATGTCGAAAGGAGTACGTGTTGATTTTTTTGATGACAGCGGAAAAGTGAGCACTTATCTCACTTCTGAAAATGCGACGCGCATTGAACGCGACAACATGATGGAGGCGAATAAAAATGTGGTGGTCGTGAATTCGAAAGGAGACAAACTCACTACAGATAAATTGACGTGGGATGGAAAAAGCAGGAAAATTTATACCAAATCATTTGTGACGATCACCACTGCCGACCAGGTAACCTGGGGCGATGGAATGGAAGCTGATGAAATGTTCAATCACTATGTGATCACTAATCCTACCGGGGAATACCTGCTCCGGGATGACACGACACACGCCGGGCCGAAATAAAAACAATAATTTTGCTGCATGCGTAAATATCTCCGTCTTACTGAATATGTGTGGCTCACCATGGCGGTCATGTGCGTGGGCATCACCATTTATCTTTTTGTCATTGGTGCGAATGAAGACGGTGGATTTGCATCGCTCGTAAGTTCATTCGCCATAGTAATGTACCTGATGAGAAGAAGATTCAACCGCATCCTCCAGCGCGCCGATGAAAAAGAGAATCGCAAAAATGATATTTCCTGAGGAGAGTGCCTTTTAAATACAGTTTTTTCACTCTATAATTCCCCTTTCCCTCTTCGTGTTTTTGGCCATTAATCGTATATTCGTGCCCCATTATAATAAACGTCAATTTCCATGTCAATTTTAGCACGCATCCGCAGTCGGGTAGGCCTCTTGGTAGGCATCATCTTCCTCGCACTTTTAGCTTTCGTTTTAACTGATCTTTTCAATTCGCAGCGCGGCATTTTCGGCGGCGCCGGATCGAATGATGTTGGAGAGATCGGCGGCCACACGGTTTCCCTCGGAGAATTCCGTACGCGTATGGATGAAATTTCCAATGGAAAAAGTCTTTCTGAATCAGAGCAGGCACAACTTTCAGACGGGATCTGGCAGGAACTCGTAAATAAATATGTTTACGGACCGCAGTATGATAAACTCGGTATCAGCGTTACGATCGATGAACTTTCTGAACAACTGTATGGCCCGCATCCTACTCCTTATCTTAATCGTTATTTCTCCGATCAGTCAGGAAAAATTTTCCAGCAATACCAGGGGCCAGACGGACAACTGAGCGGCGCTGCTGTGAGTGGTTATGTAAAACAACTTCCGGCAGAACAGGAAAGCGGCTGGGCAATGGAAGAACAGGAAATTTCAAAATATCTCCTTCTTGAAAAATACAATACCCTTCTGCGAAAAGGATTTTATGTGACCACTTCAGAAGCCAATCACGAATACGCGGACGAAAACACGAAATACAATTTCAAATTCATTGTAAAAAAATATGCCGACGTTCCCGATTCACTCATCAAACCCAGTGATGCGGAACTGAAAGATTATTACAATTCGCACCAGTACAAATTCAAACAACACGACGACACGCGCGATATGGAATTTCTTCCGTTCGATGTTTTTGCTTCTGCCGATGATATTGCTACGGAACGCAAAAACATGGAAACAGTTGCTTCCGATTTCAAAGAAAAAACCGGCGTTGCAGATTCGGAATTCGTTGAAGCACACGATGACAATGGCGTTTATGAAAAAAAATTCCTTCACCCCGGACAATTTCCTGCAGGTTCAGACAGCGCTTTTCTGAAAGCAGCTTCCGGTGATGTGCTCGGCCCTTTTCAGGATGGTGGAAATATTGAAGTGTTTAAAAAATTCAGGGATTCCACCGGCATCGATTCAATAAGAGTTCGTCACATTCTCGTCGCCTACAAAGGAGCTGCGAAAGCGGCGCCTACTATTATCCGCACGAAAGAAAAAGCAAAAATGCGCGCCGATTCAATTCTGAAAGTGGTGAAAGCCGGCAAGAAAAAAATGGAAGATATCGTAGAGCAATTGTCCGATGATCCGGGTGCAAAGCAGGGAAACAAAGGAGATTACGGATGGCTGAATAAAAGCAGTCCGTTCATTCCGCAATTCATCAGCGCCGGTTACGATAATAATGTCGGTGATGTAGTGATCGTGGAATCCGATTATGGTTATCACGTGATCCAGGTAGTGGATAAGAAAAGCAGTTCGAAAGTGGAAGTGGTTACGATCAGTAAAAAAATTGTTCCTTCCGATAATACGATCCGTGATGTGTACAACAAAGCGCTCGAATTCGCAGGAAGAAATAATACCGGCGATCTTTTTACGCAAACAATTCAAAAAGATAATAAGGTGGTGAGTAAAGCGACCGATGTGAAACTGAATGATAAAACAATTGCGAATACCACGCTCGACAATCCGAAAGAGATCATCCGCTGGATGTTCGATGAAAAAACAGAAGTGGGAAGTGTTTCTTCTCCATTCCAGAGTGGCGACCGTTACGTGGTTTGTCATCTCACCAAGATCATCAACAAAGGAGTGAAACCTTTTGAAGATGTGCGCGACATCTGCGAACCGGAAGTGATCAAAGATAAAAAAGCGAAAATGTTTACCGACCAGTTGAATAAAGTAAAAGCAAATTCACTCGATCAGTGGGCGACGAATGCAAAACTTACACCCATGAACGGAACCGGCCTCACGCTCGCTCAACCTTACATTCAAGGCGCAGGATTCGAACCACCGGTACTCGGAACAATTGCCGGAATGAAACCCGGTGAACTTTCGATGACGATAAAAGGAACGATCGGTGTTTATGTGGTACTGCTCGAATCGGTAACGAAACCCGAACCGATGAAAGATCTTGCGGCAGAAAAAACAAAACTCATTCAAACGTATTCGCAAAGAGCCGATGCGTCTTCTTCCGATATTCTCAATGAAGCGGCAGAGATCATTGACAATCGTGCGAAACATTTTTAGCCAACACACCTGATGCGCGCAGGGGACGAATATTCGAATCGAAATGAGTGCCAATAAATAAAAGAAATGCTCTTCAGAAATGGGGAGCTTTTTTTTATCACTCCATTCTACCTCAATATCAACAGCCGTTGCGAGTCGAGTTTCACAAAAATGAAAAGTAAAATCGTGAAACTGATGAGCGAACTTCCGCCGTAGGAAAAGAACGGCAATGGAATTCCGATCACAGGCAATAAACCGATCGCCATTCCCACATTCACAATGAGGTGAATAAAAAAAACAGCGGCAACTCCGTAACCGTAAATTCTGGTAAAGTCCGATCGTTGCCGCTCTGCCATTCGCAGCAAACGAGCAATGAGAAATAAATAAAACAGGATAATAAAAGTTGTCCCGGCAAATCCCCACTCCTCGCCTACTGTGCAGAAAATAAAATCAGTTTCCTGCTCGGGAACAAATTTGAATTTCGTTTGTGTTCCCTGCAAATACCCTTTACCCCACATTCCTCCCGAACCGATCGCTATCATCGCCTGATCGGAATTGTAACCGTATTTGTCGTGCACAGCTTGCGGCACTTTTAAACCGAGCCAGCATTTTATTCTCCCGTTCATGTGCTCCGGAAGTTTTTCGAGAACTACAGGAGCAGCAACATAAGTTCCGGTAAAAACTGCAACAAGAATTCCGGAAAGAAGAATTTGCTTAAAAGTTCTTCGGATAAAAAGTAAACGAGTGATGCCGGCCGCAGCAAGAATGATCAGCGGAATAAGAATTGTCTTTGCCTGGAAAAAAACGTGAGCGATCTTCGGCGGTTTTGTTTTCGTCAACTCAACGATGGTACCGGGATATTTTATTCCCACAATGAACATGGCAGCGAACACCATACCAAGAACAATGAGATAGCCGGGGATCATCCCTTCGCGGTACATCACAAAAATAAATCCGGCGAACACCAGCGCGCACCCTGTTTCATTCTGAATTACGATCATGATGAATACCGGTGCGAGAATGATGAGCATCGGGTAAAGCATACGCACTTTCCAGTCGCCGCCTTTTACGCCACTCATATATTTTGCAAGTGCAAGCAGCGTCGCCCACTTTGCAAATTCGGCCGGCTGCAAACTGAATCCGCCGAACTTGAACCAGGAATGACTTCCGTGCACATCGCTCCCGAGAAAACGCACAACGACATTGAAGAATAAAATAGTGCCGTAAAGAATGAAAGCTGTTGCCGTAAAAAAACTGGCGTCGATGATGATGATGGAAAACGCAAGAATGATGGCTGCAATTCCGAAAGCAAGTTGTTTGCTTTCGTGGCGGCTGAAATCAAAAATATTATTTTTCCCCTGGACGTAATCTGCCGAATAAATATTCATGTAACCCATTACCACCAGCGCAAGAAAGATCATGACCGTTAGCCAGTCGATGTTGTAAAAAAGACTTTCGCTTTTTTCCCGCATCAGTTTGCAGCATGTTTTTGTTCTTTCGGATCGGGCGCGGCATGAATGAGATCTCCATCGAGCATGCGCTTTTCAATTTCAGGACGCGAAATTTTTCCGGTGAGGTATTTTTCTACGAGCAGACTCGCGATCGGTGCAGCCCATTGCGCACCCCAACCCGCATTCTCAACGAGAACAGCTACAGCTATTTTCGGATGCTCGCGCGGAGCAAAACAAACAAACACCGAGTGATCTTTACCATGAGGATTCTGCGCTGTTCCTGTTTTACCGCACAGATCGATACCGGGAATGTATGAAGCTCTTGCTGTTCCCGCTTTCACCACTTCGTTCATTGCATTGATCACGATGTTGTAATAATTCGTGTCGGTGACCATCGTGTAATTTTTTACGGACCACTGCGGCAGAACAATTTTATTTTCTCCATCGCCAATATTTTTTATGACATGCGGCACGTAATAAAATCCACGGTTGGCTATGCTGCAAATGATATTACACATCTGTAAAGGAGTCACCAGTAATTCTCCCTGGCCAATGCCGAGACCAACACCGGTAACCGTGCTGGCGTTCCAGCTTCCTTTTCCGAAAACTTTATCGTAATCCTGCGAAGTGGGAACATTTCCTTTCAACTCAAACGGAAGATCAGTTCCCATTTTTTTCCCCACACCAAAACTCAGCACATAATTTCTCCACGCATCAAAACCATCGCGATCATGTTTGTATTTTCTATTGGCAACAATGGAATGAAACACATAAGAAAAATAAGAATTGCAGGAATACTGAATGGCGCCGGTAAGATCAAGCGGAGAAGGATGATGCTCGCATTTCGGATGCCCGCCCAGCGGAGGATATCCTCCTGCGCACGGGTAACGCGTATCGGCAGTGAGCACACCTTCCTGTTGCGCAATGAGTGAGTTCATTAATTTAAAAGTTGATCCCGGCGGATACATCGCCTGCAATGCGCGATTGTACAATGGATTTCCGGCTGTATCGCCTGAAAGCAGTGAATAATTTTTCCGGAGATCACGGCCAACAAGAAGATTCGGATCATACGTTGGACTGGTAATGAGTGCAAGAATTTCCCCGGTAGAAGGATCGATCGCTGCAATTCCACCGATCTTATTCTGCATGAGTTGTTCTCCGTACGCCTGCAGATCGGCATCAAGTGTAGCCGTAAGACTTAATCCGGGAACAGCGGCAGTATCATATTTTCCGTCTTTGAAACTTCCTTTGATATTGTTGTGCACATCGCGCATTTTTATTTGCACTCCTTTTTTTCCGCGCAGGTATTTTTCATAGGATTTTTCTATTCCGCTTGCGCCTATATAATCGCCTGGCTGATAAAAACCTGTAGTATCATCTTTCACAATTTTATCGCTCACTTCATTCACATACCCGAGCAGGTGCGCAGCTATCGTGTACGTGTACTTGCGCACGGTACGCGACTGCACATAAAATCCTTTGAATTCATACAATCGTTCCTGGATGCGCGCATTCAGTTCAGGCAACATCTGGCTTTCGAAAATATAACTGCGATAATCTTTCGAAGCATTATCGAGACTTCCGCAGAGATGAACGAGCCGGTCGCCGAATTCATCTTTCGTGATATTTAAAATTTTACAGAGTTCGATGGTGTCGCAATCTTTCATATCACGCGGCACCACCATCAGGTCGTAAGCAACCTGATTGTAAACAAGAATTTTTCCATTGCGGTCGTAGATCGCGCCACGCGGCGGATAATCTGTTACATAAAGAAATGCCTGGTTCTGCGCATCCAATTTGTATTTGTCTTCAACTACCTGGATATAAAAAAGACGAATGATGTACAGGATCGCAGCGAGCACTGCAAAACCGATAATGATATATCTGCGCACAGAGGGATTCATGCCGTTTGTTTCGGTCGATACATAAGAAATTGCGTGACGATCACGAGCAACAATGTGGATGCAGAACTGATGATGACCCGGAGTAATGTGAAGAAGAACTGGTGAAGTGAAAACATCTCGAGATAAAAAAGAAGAAAGTGATGAATGACAATGATGATGGATGCATAAGTGATGAACCACGCGCGTCCCATGTCCTGCATAGTAGGACGGCTTGCAAATTCGTAACCGTCGCGCGGTGCCATGAAACGCAGAATGGACGGGCGGAACCATCCGATGAAAGTACATGCAGCCATGTGCATACCCAGTGTATCATAAAAAAGATCGACACAGAATCCGGTGAAGAACGCAATGACAAGTACCGCCCACGGTGGGGTTTCAAAAGGCAATTGCATGATGAATAAAATGTAGAGGAATGGAATGATATAAAATCCGGGCTCCACATGTTTCAGGATGAGTCCCTGCCCGAGAATGAGCAGCAAAAAACGGATGATATGTTTGCCTGTTTCGTTGGCCATTTTTATTTATCGATCTTTTTTTCCAGGTCGTTCAATTCATCCCGCACCAGGCTTTTAACAATGAAAACATGCCGCACCTTCCTGAAATCTGTTGAAAGGCGTACATCTACTGTATACGTTTTATCGCCGGCTTTCTTTTCATATTTCCGGACAATTCCAACAGGAATTCCTTCCGGGAACGCATCGCCGAGCCCGCTCGTGATGAGCGTATCACCAACAGCGATCTTCGAATGCACAGGCAGATCGGTGAGCGTTGCTCTGGTGTAATCGAATCCGTCCCAACTGAGTTGCCCGAAAGTTCCGTCGCGTTTCACACTCGCGCTGATGCGTGAATCTTTATGAAGCACCGACATTACCACGCAAAAATTATCGGACACCTCGCGCACAATTCCAACAACACCATTACTGCAAACTACGCCCATATCTTTTTCTACGCCCTGCAATCGCCCACGGTCGAGCACGAGATAATTATTTCTTTCCGTCACCGTGTTGTCGATCACTTCTGCATAGAGGAATTCGTAACGCTGCTTATAAAAAGTATCATTGACCGGCGTAGTGCGATTGGTGTACATCAGCCACGAGGAACTGTCGCGGTCGAATTCCAACGCAAGTTTTTCCGCAAGCAGATGATTCTGATCTTTCAGGTCGAGGTATTGCATTATCCCGTTTTTCATCCGGAACAAAGAACCTGTGAACGCATTGGCGGAAGAAACAGCGCTCGCATGCTGGAAATAATTTTTCTGCACAAGAAAATAAATTGAAAGAACTTCAAGAAATAAAAAGAGGAGAAAAAAATAATGCCTGACTAAAAAAACGAAAAGGTTGCGCATCTTCCGTGAAAAATTTTAAAAAGAAAAAATCTCAAAAAACAATCCCGGATATTCCATTTTGCTTTTGTTCTGCATTGGAGTTTGGGTTTTGAGATTTCTTATGAAATGAATGCGATCGTTTACAGTAATTTATTTTTTCATTTTTCTATTTGATCAGGAACGGGAACTTGTCGATGTTCTTGAGTGCAATGCCGGTTCCGCGCGCCACCGCACGAAGCGGATCTTCTGCAACGTGAACCGGTAATTTTGTTTTGAGCGAAATTCTTTTGTCGAGTCCGCGAAGGAGCGATCCGCCGCCGGCAAGATAAATTCCTGTACGGTAAATGTCGGCCGACAATTCAGGAGGCGTCATCTCGAGCGCATTGAGAATAGCTTCTTCAATTTTTGAAATGGATTTATCGAGCGCGTGTGCGATCTCAACGTACGATACATAAATTTCTTTCGGGATTCCGGTCATGAGATCGCGGCCGTGCACCGGAAAATCGGGCGGAGGATTTTCTATTTCCGCCATTGCAGCGCCCACTTCGATCTTTATTCTTTCCGCGGTGCGTTCACCAATGAGAATGTTATGCTGACGACGCATATATTCTTCAATGCTTCCGGTGAATTCATCGCCGGCAATGCGGATAGATTTATCGCACACAATTCCGCCGAGTGCAATGACCGCAATTTCAGAAGTTCCGCCACCGATATCGATGATCATGTTTCCCATCGGTTCTTCTACATCGATACCGATACCGATCGCAGCAGCCATCGGTTCGTGAATGAGATAACATTCTTTTGCGCCGGCATGTTCTGCAGAATCGCGCACCGCACGTTTCTCCACCTCGGTGATCCCCGAAGGAATACAAATGACCATGCGCAGTGAAGGAGAAAAAAGTTTTCTTCCGGGATTGATCATCTTGATCATTCCGCGGATCATGTGTTCTGCCGCGTGGAAATCGGCGATCACACCGTCTTTAAGCGGACGAATGGTTTTAATATTCTCGTGCGTTTTTCCGTGCATCTGCATCGCAAGTTTTCCCACCGCGATCACTTTTCCGCTCGCACGATCGATGGCCACTATGCTCGGTTCATCGACCACCACTTTGTCGTTGTGAATGATGATTGTATTGGCCGTTCCGAGGTCAATTGCAATTTCCTGGGTGAAGAGATCGAAGATGCCCATAACTTGTAAAATTCCAAATCTCAAAAAACAAATTCCAAAACTGTCCGTCTATAAATCAGTTTCAGTTCATCATGCTTTGTTATTTGGATTTTGTTTTTTGTTTTTTTAGTGTTTAAAATGTCTTGTTCCTGTGAAAACCATAGCAAGGTTATGCTGATCACAGAATGAAATTGAATCTTTATCCTTTATGGATCCGCCGGGTTGCACCACGGCGCGAATTCCAACTCCGTTTGCGATCTCCACGCAATCGGGAAACGGAAAAAATGCGTCGGAAGCCATGACTGCGCCGTCGAGTTCAAAACCGAATTGTTGTGTTTTGGCGATCGCCTGCTTGAGCGCATCCACGCGCGAGGTTTGACCTGTTCCGCTGGCGAGCAGTTGAAGATCTTTCGCGAGCACAATGGTATTCGACTTCGTGTGCTTCACGAGTTTGTTTGCGAAAACAAGATCGCGGAATTCTTTTTCGGACGGAACTGCTTTTGTTACAGGTTTCATATCCGCGGGAGATTCGGTACGAAGATCTTTGTCCTGGGTGATGACTCCATTCAGCAATGAACGGAATTGCGCCTGAGGCAGGATTACTGATTTTTGTACGAGAATGATCCGGTTTTGTTTCTGCTTCAGAATTTCCAGTGCTTTCGGCTCGTACGATGGAGCGATGATCACTTCGTAAAATATTTTCGTGATCTCAGCAGCAGCGGCCTCATCGATGGGGCGATTGCAAACTAAGATTCCGCCGAAGGCAGAAACAGGATCGCCGGCGAGCGCCGCATTCCATGCTTCCATCACTGTTTTTCTCGTCGCACATCCGCAGGCGTTGTTGTGTTTTAAAATTGCAAATGTTGTTTCACTGAAATCTGCAATGAGGTTGACAGCGGCGTCAATGTCGAGAAGATTGTTGTAAGAAAGTTCTTTGCCGGCAAGCTGATCGAACATGGCGGTGAGTTCGCCGAAAAATTTCCCCTGCTGATGCGGATTCTCCCCGTAGCGAAGTGAACTTCCGCCATTCGCAGCATGACGGAAAGCAGGAATTTCTCCGCCGCGATTGAACCAGTTGAAAATGGCAGAATCGTAATTGGAAGAAACAGCGAAAGCGCGGGCAGCAAATTTTTTCCGGTCTTCTGCTTCGGTGCTTCCGTTATTTTTATTCAGCAGTGCAAGCAGATCGGCGTAATCATTTCTTGAAGAGACGATGAGCACATCGTGAAAATTTTTCGCGCCCGCACGGATGAGCGAGATGCCGCCGATGTCGATCTTCTCGATGATGTCCTGGTCATTCGCTCCCGATGCAACCGTTTGTTCGAACGGATAAAGATCGACGATGACCAGATCAATTTCCGGAATGGAATATTCTTCGAGTTGTGCAACATCAGAATCAAGTTCGCGCCGGCTGAGAATGCCACCGAAAATTTTCGGGTGAAGTGTTTTCACTCTGCCACCGAGAATAGAAGGATAAGAAGTGAGTTTTTCTACCGGCGTTACTTTCACGCCGAGTTGTTCAATGAAAGTCTGCGTTCCGCCGGTGGAAAATAATCCAACACCGAGTTCGTCCAGTTTGCGGATGATGGGTTCCAGTTGATCTTTGAAATAAACTGAAATGAGTGCGTTCTTGATCTTCTTCGTACTGCTCATAAATTGTCGCGGAAAAAGTGCTTCGAAGGTACTTGATTTTGAATGGTGAACTACATCCTGCAGAATGAATTTTTTCATTGTTGAAAAGATTCTTTTTGATGTTGAAAAACCGGGAGAAGCTGGCGACATATTCCGGGCAAAGATGATGGCAATTTCTATTCCTGAATGAACAGAGCGGATAAGTGTACTTATTTTTTTAGCCACCAAGTTTCAAAGGGGGTGCCGGAAAAATTGTAATGCCGTGCAGGAATGAATCGCTAGCCCGGATGCTGTGAACTTGTGCCACGCACATTTCACAGTCAGCCGGAGCGCTGCTCATTCGGAGAACAGGTGGTTCGCTCCTGATTATCCTCCTCATCGCCAGCGAAAACAAGTACCTTTGGCTCATGCTTTTTCTCAACCTGCTTCGTGAAAGTTTCCTGTTTGCGCTCAATGCACTTCGGGTGAACCGGCTTCGCACCGTTCTTTCGCTGCTCGGAATTACCATTGGTATTTTCGCGATCATCGCGGTTTTCACGGCAGTCGATTCGATGGCGAACAAGATCAAAACGAGTGTGCAGTCGCTGGGGCAGAACGTGGTTTTCATTCAGAAATGGCCGTGGTTTACCAAGGGTGATTATGCCTGGTGGAAATACATGAACCGGCCGGTGATGAAGATCGATGAGGCGGATGAACTTACACGCCGGCTTACCGGAGCATCGGCAGTAGTGTACACGGTGAATAATAAATCGACGGCGCATTACCAGACTTCCTATGTGGAAAATGTGACGATCGTGGGAACTACTTTCGGTTATAACCGTGTAAAAAATTTCGATCTCTCTTCGGGAAGATATTTCACCGAGCAGGAATTTGCTAACGGCCGTGCGGTGGTGCTCATAGGCGCGAATGTAGCGAGCGCGCTTTTCCGCGATGAAGATCCGCTGGAAAAAAGTATTCTCATGATGGGAAGAAAAATGACAGTGATCGGCGTGTTCAAAGCAGAAGGAGAAAGTATGGTGGGCAATAGTTCTGACGACCAGGTGGTGATGCCGCTTGATTTTGCAAGGACGATGATGGATGCGGAGAAAGATGAACTTGATCCTTACATCATGGTGCGTGCGAAAGACGGGGTGACGACTCCGGAACTGAAGGATGAACTCACGGGTGTGATGCGGAGTTTGCGCCGTCTGAAACCGGAAGAAGAAGATAATTATGCATTGAACGAAGTGAGTGTACTGAGTCAGCCGCTGGAAAGTTTATTCGGTGTGATCGGGACCACGGGATGGATCATTGGAGCATTTTCGATTCTTGTCGGCGGATTCGGCATTGCGAATATCATGTTCGTTTCGGTGCGCGAACGCACTTCTCAAATAGGAATTCAGAAATCGCTGGGAGCAAAAAGCTGGTTCATACTCATGCAATTTCTTGCGGAGAGCGTGGTGTTGTGTATGCTTGGCGGATTCATCGGGCTTATTCTCGATTACGTGCTGGTGCTGATCGCGAATAAAACGCTGGATTACGGATTCATTCTTTCGACAGCGAATATTTCATTGGGAATAACCATTTCCATTCTCATCGGAATTATTTCCGGATTCATTCCTGCGTATTCGGCAGCGCAGCTTGATCCGGTGGAAGCGATTAGAAGTAATTCTTAAGGGTATCTCTAAAAACCTAATTATTAAAAAAAAACATATCGCCACAAAGGCACAAGGGCACTAAGAAACACTAAGAGAAAAACTTTATTAATCTTTGTGTCTTGGTTCCATAGTGGCAAAAAAAAAATTAGTTATTAGATATCCTCTTAATTTAAGATTCGGGATTGAACATAAATTAAAGTGAATAAAAATACTAAGATGAAACCTATTCTCCATTTCGAATTTCAAATCTCAAATCTCAAATCAGAATTTTGAATTCCGTGGAATACGTACTTCGAAAACGGCCAATAGTAATTTCCATTTTCTGTGTGGTGGGATTTGTGATCTCTGCATTCCAGATCATTCTCATTTCTTATCCCGGCATTCGGAGCATTGCGAAATGGTATCCTATTGTTTATGGAACTATGACGGCGCTTCGTTTCATGGCTACGGTAGGAGTATGGCACATGAAAAAATGGGGCGCAGAATTATTTGTTTACATCACGCTCACGAAGATCATCATCCTGCAATTGTTCGGCGATCTCACTGCGCTGGGCATAGCCGATGCGGTAGTGTCCATTATTTTCAGCATAATTTTCATGATCTTTTATAAGCGAATGGATCGGAATCTCTGATTACGGATCACGAATGACTAATAACCCAATGACCAATACTCTCCCGGAAAATATCAATGATTTTGTTGAATGCGGTGATCTTTTAAAAGAGTTGCTGCCTGTTGCAGTTAAATTATTCCATGGCGATCTGCTCTCATCGGGAATTGAAACGGAATTTCGGGAAAATGTTGTTGCAGATATTTTTTCTTTCCGTGATGAAATAAAATTAATTATTCATGTGAATGGAGGATTTGCTTCTGAGAAAGTAATGCGCCTGTTGTACCGCGTTGATGTATCGCAGAAAAAAACGGAACGTGTTGCGGGGAATGAATCGCTGCTGGCAGAAGAGATCGTGACAAGGGAATTGCAAAAAGCTTTTACCAGAAAGTTTTATGGTAAATAGATTTTCGGGGTTTCGCATTTCGTAACTTTCAGTATATTTTCGTATTTCGTACTCTGCTTTTTACAATTTCTTCCATCGTCATTTTCGTGATCTTACTATCTAGCCAGGTAATGATGTCGAAATAATAGAAAGCGCGTTTTTCAAATTTCTTTTTTGTGAGCGGAATTAATTTTTCACGCAGGTCAATAAAAAGCTGCTGCAGTTTTTTTCGGGAAAGATATCCCGGCAGGCGACGGAGAAATTCCAGGATGAGTTTATTGTAAGCAGTGAGATCTCCTTTTTTCATCAGGAAACGATAGAGCGAGCGCACGTGCGCTTCCGCAATGCGCTCATTCCCGAGCTCCCAGTCGCAGATGAGTGCGAGTATGCGTGCGAATGCGTGCAGATCCTCGCGCACGGAAATATCTTTTGCGTGAATGATCCGGTTCAACCAATGCAGTGAACGTTTGTACTGGTCGGCGCCGAAATACAGGCAAGCGATCTTGTAATAGAAGAGCAACACCGAATGATGATCGAGCAGCGGAATGAAACGATCGAGTTCATTTTCCAGTTTTCCGACTATGCGCGTTCCCGAACGGAATTCTCCTTTCATGAAATGACGATTGATCTCGTGAATATAAATTGCTTTGAACAGATTCAGGTTGATGTTTTCAGTAAGCACAATTTTCGGATCACGTTTGAGCGCTATGAGTCGGCGGTGAACACTTTCAAATTCTGTAAGTGCATTGAATTTATTGAGCGCCACGAGCAAACTGTTCAGCGCGCGTATGTACGCTTCCGTGTGAATAAAAATTTTTTCAGGTTGATCTTCGAACAATGCCACGTAACGTTTTGCGCTGGAAAGTCCCAGGCGGAAATCCTGGACGAAAAAATAATAACCGGTGAGGGATTGCAACAGGTGTACACGCACGGCAAAATCGAGTTTCTTTTCGTTGTAGGAAAGAAAATTATCACGGAATATTTTTTTCACGCGCGCGAGTTCGTTCCGGTGACGGATGAATCCGGTTTGCAAATAAAATGTATTGAGGCGAATAGAAAGATCCTGCAAACGGTTTTCTGTTTCTATCCTGCGTACCACATCGCGCGAATTAAAAGCAGATGCTTTTACAATCTCCTGGTGGCTGGAGGCGATTGTGTGGCTGATCGCAGATTTTTCGAGATGCAGTAATTCCATCAGCAGGATGAACTGGTCGGAATGGTGTGCAATTTTTTTCGCTTTATCAATGAGACACAGGCAATCGCGATACAGACATTTGTCGTAAAGAATGCGTGACTGGCTGAGGAGATCGGCAAGAGAGAGTTCAATCGACGACGAGGAATTGAGTACATGCAGGCAATGAAGCAGATAATTGTAAAGAAACGCTTTCTGGTTCGGCCATTGCTGATTACTGATGCCAGTGGCACTCTCTCTTTCCGACCGGGACACATTTCTGCCCGATGAAGCTATATGGTCGAAAAGACGAATGAATTTCCCGTCGCCCGAAGCATGACGAGATGCCATCAGTTTGAAATGACGTTTTTCACTTTTACTCATCCGCTGAATGAGGAGTGTTAGTGAATCGGAATTCAATTTGGACATCGTATATATTTTCAATAAAAATAACTTTTTTTATTGGCAAATAAACTATTATTTACTCATTGAATATCGTAGGTTTTTTAATTTTTGCCGATGGTTTCCTCCTGCACTTTCTTTAAATTTGTACGAGTAAAAAAACCTGCCCGATGAAGAAGATGAAAGCTGCCATAACCGGCGTTTCCTGCTGGTTGCCCGAAGACAAACTCACAAATGCCGATATCGAAAAAATGGTCGATACCACCAATGAGTGGATTCTCGACAGGAGCGGCGTGAGCGAAAGAAGAATCCTGCGCGATCCCGATAAAGCTTCCGCATACATGGGCGCAGAAGCAGCAAAAAAACTTTTAAAAAAAATGAACATCGATCCGCTCTCGGTCGATCTCATCATCTGTTCCACCGCCACTCCCGATCACCAGTTTCCTGCAACTGCAAATATCATTGCAGATATGATTGGCGCTACACGCTCCTGGAGCTTCGATGTGATGGGTGCATGCTCCGGTTTTATTTACGCGCTTAATGTGGGAAAACAATTCATCGAGACCGGTGCGCATAAAAAAGTTCTTGTGGTTGGCGCCGATAAAATGTCGAGCATTGTTGACTACACCGATCGCCGCACGTGCATTCTCTTCGGCGACGGAGCAGGATGTCTGCTGCTTGAACCCGATGATTCCGGAAATGGAATTGTAGATGCCAGAATGTACACCGATGGTTCGGGAACTGCTCAACTCATTCAACCGGCCGGTGGAAGTTTGCATCCTGCTTCGGAAGAAACATTGAGGAATAAACAACATTTCATTACCATGAATGGTCAGGGAGTTTTTAAACTCGCTGTTGTAAAAATGGCAGATGTTGCCGAAGAAATGATGATGCGCAACGGACTTACTTCAAAAGATATTGCATTTCTTGTTCCGCACCAGGCGAACAAACGCATCATTGATGCCACTGCAAACCGCATGGGAGTTGGCCACGAGAAAGTGATGCTGAATATTCAGAAATACGGCAACACTACGACGGCAACACTTCCTATTTGTCTCACGGAATGGGAAAACCAATTGAAGAAAGGTGATAATTTAATTCTCACCACGTTCGGCGCAGGATTTACCTGGGGAGGAATGTTCGTGAAGTGGGCGTATGATGGAAAAGCTGCTGCAGAAAAAGAAAATGCATTTGCGAAAGATGTAGCGGTGGTGTGAGGTTTTACGAATTACGAATCCCGAACAGGTTTGGAACAAAACTGCGAATGTGAATATTCACTCCCTGATCATTTTTTTCGTTCCCGTAATTTTTCCGCTCGCATTTTTTACCTGGATAAATTCATTTTACTTCAAACGCCCTATCCTACGGAAAAACTTTAAAAGCAAGAATAGGACGCACAGGTTTAGTAGTCATAATGAGCGCTGGATATTGCAATAAAAGATCACCATCCAGTTGCGTGTATTCACTATCTGTTTCAATTACTTTTCCAGTCATCACATCGGTCCACTCCACTTTATAATGTTTGTGCGATCCCATGCCCGTCACTTTCATTTTTTTTCCGGGGCCCGTTCGGTAACTCACATCTTTCGGCGGATCAAAAGGAACAGAGTCGGGATAAATTTTCTGCTTCACGCCATTGAGCCGCCTGTAATTACTGCAATCGCAATTATCGCATGTTCTCATTGAGTTATCATTGTAACATCTATTCAATACCACGCCTATTGCTTTGTTTGCATGACCTTTAGTTAAATGTTTTAAATACATGGTTTCTGCCAGCAGATCGGATTGCAACTGGTATTCCGGGTCCCAGTCTCCATCATTGAAATCTACGCCGGAAAGAAAATCGCGCAGGCGTGCGAAGTGCGCGTAGTAAGGCGCGGGAAGATCGGGTAAAGATGTTTTTGGCCAATTCAATCCGCCTGCACAACCGGAAAAAGGAATCGTCCAGAACGTGCGAACCCATTCGGCAAAATCGGAACATTCATCACGCTCCGGCGAACCGGTTTCACTGAAAAAAACCGGTCGTGATAACGCAGAGCCGATCCCCGATCTCTTCTGTATGTAGAAATAATTTCCGGTGCGCGAAATGTATTCGCTGTAATAATTATAATCATTCACATCAATGGAACAAGTTGTAAAACTGAGGTCGTCTTTGTTGGGCTCTCCAGCGTAATTGATGGTGAGTAAATGATCCTGCAAATCAAGATCGTGTTTTAAATAGTCGGTCATTTCCGTTTGCCATTTTTGTAATATTGCACGGAAAGATGCGCTTGTATTGTAAGGATCTTTTATCAGTGAAGCAGCACAATCCTTATCGCAAGAAAATTCCTTTCCTATTGTATTCGCCTCATTGCATAATTCAAACATCGCAATGTTGCGGGAGTATGCGTAACGCGAGATCATGTAACGCAAACGGTATTTGTAATATTTTTTTGCCTGCGCATCAGAAAGAAAATCCACAGGGTCTTTCAGCCCAAGCTGTGAGTGATAGCAAAGGCCATTGTCGTCCGGTCCTCCATTCGATTTAGCGCAGGAAGAAAGATCATTTCCTGCCCAGTCCCAGTAAGCACCTGCTCCATTGAGGAGTTTATTTGCAACGTCGAGCGATAAAAGAATATACAGGTCGAGATCTTTTGCTTCGTCGAGTATTCTGTCCATTTCCCACGCGTTGCTCAGTCGTCCGGAATAATCATTCAGCTTTTCAAATTCAATTTCTGTTGACCAGGGAAGATCATGCATCCGGAAAAAATTTCCGCCGGCGAAAGATAATTCTGAAAGATAATTTCCGAAATCGATGTAACCATACATGTTGATCGTTTTCCATCCGTCGTAAGGGCCGTATCCAAAACGGTAATCTGAAAAGCTGCGTGGAATAGGGTTGGTGATATTCCAGCCGATGGGCATGAACATGTGATTGCCTAACTCGAGATATCTTTTTCCCGGAAGTGTATGAATGTTTCCCTCGTTGTGAATATCGGAAGAAAGCAAACAATTAAAATCAATTTCATGGGAAGAATAATTTCCATGCTTTGCACTTTCAATTTTAATTATCGTTTTCCACCGGCCGGTATCAGGCGGCGCAAAACGAAAACGAAAAGTATAATTCGTTGGGCTTGCCGAATAATCCCATGCTTTGTGTTCACCGGTTTCATTGCGCATAAATTCCCTGTAATAAAATCCGAATATTTTTTGAGCATGCCCAACATTTTGCCCGGATGACAAAGAAGTGAACTCTGCGTAAACATTCAGTTGTTCCGGGTCGAAAGGATTTACTGCCGAAGGATCATTTGTGTTCTGATCGCAGAATGATTCTACATCACGAAAAAGATCCGGTGGAAGTTCAATTCCCAATTCAAATTTTTCATGCCGATAGGCGACGATATCATTTACGTTTTTCTGCTGGGGATTGAAAACAGCAATAGAAAAAGAAGAAGTATCTGCTGCATTTCCGGTTGAGATTACAAGTGGAGCCAGGTTAAGTTGCGCTTTCGCTGTAAAAAAAGAAAAGACAAGGAAAAAAAATGCAAATCGTTTCATAATGTTTTTCTGTGGAGAAGATTGTTTCCGGTAATTTTTGTTTTAGAAAGTTAGACATTTTGTTTTAGTGGAAAGTGGTTTTTTATTAGAACTTAGAACCAAGAACTTAGAACCCATTACCAGTCTCTTCAGTATCTTCGCATTCCGGAATTCATTCATCATGCGTATAGTTATCATTCTCTTGTTTTTTTTCCTGCAGAATTTTCTGCTCGTCGCGCAAACGCAAACGCCCGTGCAAACCGTTCGCGGAACAATTGTTGACGATCAGACCAAAACTCCATTGGTAGGCGCCATCGTTGTACTCAATGAT
This sequence comes from Bacteroidota bacterium, assembly GCA_016194975.1. Classification (NCBI taxonomy): domain Bacteria; kingdom Pseudomonadati; phylum Bacteroidota; species Bacteroidota bacterium. The sequence continues at coordinate 13,700 of JACQAM010000009.1, read as the reverse complement.
ACCGGCGCTGCACAAAGGAATACTACCAGCGACGTGGATGGAAATTTCAGAATGGAAAATGTTGCAGTCGGCCGCCACAATTTACTTTTCCGTTTTGTCGGTTACAAAGACCGGACGTATTCCATCGTCGTCACTTCCGGGAAAGAAGTGATTCTCACTGTGGAATTGACCGAATCAGTTGCTACGCAGAAAGAAGTGGTGATCACCGATGAATCTTCCAAAACAAAATCGATCAACGAAATGGCAACGGTAAGTGCGCGCACTTTTACCATTGAAGAAACTTCACGCTATGCAGGAAGTCTCGGTGATCCTTCGCGCATGGCCGCGAACTACGCGGGTGTGAGCGGCGCTGATGATTCGAGAAACGATGTGGTGATCCGCGGAAATTCTCCGCTCGGAGTTTTATGGCGGCTCAACGGTTCTGATATTCCGAATCCGAATCACTTCGGTTCATTCGGCAGCACCGGCGGGCCGGTGAGTATGCTCAACAATAATGTACTCGACAATTCCGATTTCATGACGAGCGCTTTTCCTGCAGAATACGGAAATGCTGTTGCGGGAGTTTTCGATCTGCGAATGAGAAACGGCAACAATGAAAAATTTGAATTTCTCGGGCAAATGGGATTCAACGGATTCGAAGGTGGAATTGAGGGGCCGTTCACCAAACAACACAATGCATCTTTCCTGATCAACTACCGTTATTCCACGCTCGCCGTTTTTCAGAAGCTCGGTGAAGAATTCGGAATAGGAGATGCTGTTCCGAAATACCAGGACTGTTCTTTTAAATTGAATTTCCCCACAAAAAAATTCGGTGACATTTCAGTATGGGGTGTTGGCGGATTGAGTTTCATTGCGCTTTACGACAGTCACATGGATTCTACCAAATTGAATTTATATGACCAGGGTGGTTATGACACCAATTACGGAACACGAACCGGAATGACAGGAATAACGCACACTTATATTTTCAATTCCACTTTGCTGAGTAAATTTAATTTATCGGTGAACGGCATGCAGAATTTCATCAAGCAGGATTCTTTTTCAAGAGCCGATCACAGTTTCTGGAGAGATTATGGAAGCGATTTCCGCCAGGAAAAATTTTCTGCGAATTATGTCCTGCTGAAAAAATTTAACGCGAAGAACACGTGGAAATCAGGAATAACTGCAACTGATATTTTTGTTAGCCTGCATGACAGTACGAATTACAGTGTGATTTATTTCCGCAAGATCAGGAACATCAACACGAGTACCTTTTTATTACAGGCATTTTCCCAATGGCAGCACAAGTTCAGCGACCGCATCACGCTGAATGCAGGTGTGCACTGGCAACTGCTCACGCTGAACGATTCGTGGGCGTTGGAGCCGCGTGTGGGAATTCGTTATGAACTGAATGATAAAAATGCAATAAGTATAGGAGGAGGAATGCACAGCCAGATGCAAACGGTATTCACTTATTTCAATCAAACACTCATGCCCGACGGATCGTACACACTCTCAAATAAAAATATCGGTTTCACGAAAGCCATTCACACTGTGCTTGCTTATGACTGGAATTTTGCGCACAACTTCCGTTTGAAATCTGAAATTTATTATCAATACCTCTACGACATTCCTACGTTAAGGAATACGAATTCTTATTCCGGGCTTTATTCGGGTTTGAATGAAGGAGCAGATTTTGATGCGCCGGGAATTGATTCGTTGCAGAACAAAGGAACCGGGCGGAACTATGGACTGGAACTGACCGTGGAAAAATTTTATTCGAAGGGATATTATTTTCTCGTTACCACTTCACTTTTCAAAGCATACTTCACGCCGAGCGATGGAAAAGAAAGGCAAACTGCATTCAGCGGAAATTATGTGGTGAATGTTTTGGGCGGAAAAGAATTTCATCTCAATTCGAAAAACACGATCTCGGTAGATCTGAAAATGAATATGGCTGGCGGAAAAAGATTTATTCCTGTTGATCTTGCTGCATCAGGCCTTGCCGGAGAAGAGGTACTCGATTTTTCGCACGCTTATGAAAATCGCTACGCTGGATATTTCCGGATGGATGGAAAGATCGGTTTCATACACAATGGGAAACACATCACACAACAATTTTCCGTGGAGATGATGAATTTCACCAATAACAGGAATGTTTTTTCGCAGGATTATAACAAGCAATCGAATTCAGTCGTTACGAATTATCAAACTGGATTTCTTGCAGTGCCGAGTTATAAGATTTCATTCTGAGGGCGGATTACAGATTCTTACGGGGAATACAGATTACAGATAAAAACGAATTTACTACTGTGCCTTTAAACAAAACCCGAATCTGTACATCTGTCTGAATTCGTAATCTGTATTCTTTGTACGAATCTGTAATCCACCCTTACCAGTACCTTATATCCATCTTCACAATATCGATCCCTGCTTCGAGGTGGCGACGATTGATGTAGGCATACGCTACCGGTTCATGTTCGTGATAGAGATAACTGAATTCATCTTTCAACTGATCGTTCGTAAATCTTTTCACGGATTCAATTCTTCCCAGTGAATCATAATTATATTTTGTGGTTTCAGTAAAATCTCCGCCGGCATTAGACGTATAGCTGATCTCAGAAGTGCGGTCGAGTGAATCGTATTTCCACAATGAAACTGTCCGTATTCCACCGGCAGTATATTCTTCGCGAAATTCTACAGGGCGATCTTTCTTATCGAAGTTCATCATCATTTCCTTATACGGTTTTCCTTCGTCGTTCAGGCAGAATTGTTTTACCTGCTGCGGAGAAAATCTTTTGTAGGAAAAATCTTCCTGCGAAATTATCGTTTGCATACCGAGACGGAATTGATCGCGGCCTGTACCGATGTTCGTTTCCCTGCAGTGCGTTTGCCTCGCAATGGTTCCGTCTTCATTGTAGAGGTAATACCAGGTGTGATAAAAATCACCGTCGCACTCGCGCCTGCACGAAAGACGACTGACATTGTCGTAATAGTAATAAACAAAAACAGAATCATAATTGTAATGATTGATCGTTTCTGTCCATTCCCCGCGGATCCTTCTTCCTTTCCGGTAAACCGCAGGATGAACGATCTCGTCGCTTGCATAATTGCGCACCGTGGTTTTCCAGAATTCAGCGAGACGGCCGAGTGAGTCGAAACGGTAATATTGTTTGAGCCCACGATCATCAATTATTTTTCCGTCGGGCTTGTACTGAAGATTTGCGGTGATGGAAAATATTCTGTGAATACGAATACTGTCGGCGTTGAATTTCACCGGAACTCCGAATGGATCATCATCAATGGGAAGAAAAAGCTGGGCGGCAGCAAACAGCGGCAGGAGGCAGGAAAAAAAAATAAAATATTTTTTATTCGGCATTCGTTCCGGTTTCCAATCTGTCAATCGCTGCCCGTGTATTCTCAACCGGTGATTCGCAGGAATTATTTTCGCAAATGTAAATGAGTGTTTTATTTTCCACGAAACGATTTTGAAGCAAAGGCAGATCCGACAGACCGGGGCTTCCTGCAAAGATTTGATTTGGGAGGTAATGCTTCCTGAAGGCGGCCCTGCTTTTATCAACATCGTTACCAACAATTGCAACTTCACGGAATGAAAAAGTGAAATGCAGCTGAAGGATCATCCAGTTTGAATAACCTGCGCCATAGCGGATGATCTCTTCCTGTACTGTTTTTAACATTCGTTCCGCACGTGTAATCCATTCTGCTTTTCCGAAGAAATGCCCGAGGTAAAAAATATTTTTCGCCATTACTGAATTTGAAGAAGGAATGACATTGTCATCCGTTTCTATTCTTCGTGTAATGAGTAGCGGATCTTTTGCAGAGGTGAAGTAAAACATCTGTTGGCCTTCCGAGACAAAATGTTTCATCACGTAATCGGTTTGTTGCTTCGCTATCATGAGCCATTGTTCATTGAAACAAACCTGGTAAAGCGCAATGAAAGCATCGATCACGAATGCATGATCCTCGAGAAATCCGTTGATCGTACTCTTGTTTTTTTTCCACGAATGCCACAATCCCCCGTCATCACGCAATTGCACGTCGCGGATAAATGCTGCATTCTTCAGCGCATCTGATAAAAAATTTTCTTCACCGAAAACTGCATACGCATCCACGTATGCACGCAGCATCATCGCATTCCACGACGTGAGTGATTTATCATCGAGTGATGGGCGCACTCTTCTTTCGCGCACAGCCAGCAATTTTTTTTTCGCGCTATCTATTCCTTCCTGCAACTTATCTGCACTCATACCGTGCTTTTTCGCAATAACTTCGTCACTTTCCCTCCGTAACAGAATATTTTTTCCATTCTCCCACCGGCCATATTCATCCACTGAAAAATAATCGTCAAAGATCGCGTTCGGTAATGACTGCCCGATCGTTTGATGCAATTCTTCTTTCGTCCACACATAATATTTTCCTTCTTCTCCTTCCGAATCGGCATCGAGCGCAGAATAGAATGCGCCATTCTCCGCTGTCAGTTCGCGTGAAATGAATTCCAGCGTTTCATAAACTACATTTTTGTAAAGCGCATTGCCCGATTGCTGGTAAGCTTCGGAATAAAGTGAAACCAATTGCGCATTATCATAAAGCATTTTTTCGAAGTGGGGAACTTTCCACAACGTGTCGGTTGAATAGCGTGCAAATCCTCCACCCAACTGATCATAAATTCCACCCATTGCCATTTTCTCAAGCGTGAGTGAAACATGTTTTAAAATTTCCTGTTCGCCGGCGAGATGTGCATAACGCAATAGAAAAAGATAATTGTTCGGCAATGGAAATTTCGGTGCGTGATCAGGGCCTCCTTCTGAATTATCAAACCGCATCGACCAATTCTGAATGGAGATCTCCAGAGTTTTATTTTCAATATTTTTTTCTTCATTGTCCGTGATTATTTTCCCTGTTGCACGCACGCCCTCTGTAAGCTGGTGCGCGTAATCAAAACATTTATCCGGATCATTTTTCCAGAGATCAGCAAGCGTGAGAAGGATTTCTCTCCAGCGTTCCTTTGGAAAATAAGTTCCGCCGTACAACGGTTTTCCATCGGGAAGTGTGAAACAATTGAGCGGCCATCCTCCACGCTGCGTCATCAACTGCACTGCGCTCATATAAACTGCATCAATGTCGGGACGTTCCTCGCGATCGATCTTGATACAGATAAAATGATCGTTCATCATGCGCGCCGTTGTTTCATCTTCGAATGATTCATGTTCCATCACGTGGCACCAATGGCAGGCAGAATAACCGATGCTCACAAGAATAAGTTTGTTTTCTTCTTTTGCTTTTTTAAGTGTCGCTTCATTCCACGCCATCCAGTTCACCGGGTTGTGTGCATGCTGCAGCAGGTAAGGGCTGGTTTCGTGAATGAGTTCGTTGGTAAAGCGATGCATGTTCGTGCTGATGATCTCCTGTAAATTTGAGAAAATAAATCAAGCAATGGAATATCATTTTCATTTCCGGAACCGGAGCGGAAATAAATCTTATTATCTTGAACTTTTAATTCTCCTCTGAAAACCATGCTCATCGTCGCCGCTGCTTTGTTCGCATTCTTCCTTGGTTTCGCCTGGCTGCTCCGTTTTTTCGTAACAAAAATTCATGATGCGGCACAAAGCGATGTGGTAATAGAAATGCGCTTTAGTAAGGAGTACAAAGAAAATGTGCAACTGGAATTGATGCAATTCTCTTACTACAATAAACTTTCTAATGAAGGCAAAAAGAAATTTTTTGACCGCGTACTGATCCATCTTTCTAAAAACAAAGTAGTCGGTGCAGAAGGATATGAGCCCGATGATAAAATAAAGATCATGATCAGCGCAACCGCGGCGCAACTCACTTTTCACATCGATAAAGACTGGCTCGCGAGTTTTGATACGGTGGAATTACATCCAACTATTTTCAGGATGAATCACAATGGCCCGCTGATGAAAGGAGCCACTACTCCGAATGGCATCATCCGTATTTCAGTGAAGGATTATCTCGAAGGATATCGCGTGGGTGATGACAAACTGAATGTGGGGCTTCATGAATTTGCGCATGCGCTGCTCATCGAGTACACCGCTTCGGCCGAAGATTATTCTGATATTAAAAAACTTGTTTTCCCTTATGAAGTAATTGCGGCAAAAGAAATTGAACTCGGCCCTGACAGTGAACATTTCCTGCGCAAATATGCTTTTACGAACAAACACGAATTTTTTGCCGTGTCGGTGGAAACTTTTTTTGAAGCGCCAAAAGATTTTTTTGCAACCCACCCTGAACTTTATATTGTACTCACAAAATTGCTCAACCAGGATCCGCGGAATGTGACGGAAGATTATCGTTTGCAGGAACGCCTGACGGAATAATTTTTTTTGATGTCTTCATATCCCACTGATTAATCGGTGGGATATAATAATCAGTGGACTATGAATACAGCATCTTCCTCCCTACTTCGCAATCCAGACATTTTTTCCTGTCACAATAATTTCTTTTCAATTCCAGCACGCTTTGCGAATCGGCAGCCGAATTTATTTCCCATTCTTCCTTCCTGTATTTTTCTACGACTGAATTTTTTTCCGCTGTAATTTTTTCGAGCAGGGAGATCGCTTCTTCAGAATATTTTTCTTCTTTCTTCGATTTTCCATAGAGGAATTTCAGTGGAACGATCACATTGATGAGCAGAATTTCTGCGGAATTTTTCCCGGTGCACTTTTCATAGGTCCGGCTTTTCACTCCAAAGCGGTAATGATCATTCCAATAGCCCGAAGCTTTTACATCAAAAACTTTCCTGAGCATTTCCGGATCATTTGTTTCGATGCAGGAGCGAAAAGGTTTTTCATGCTTGCCAAAAAATGCAGCGGCCTGCGCGATGCGCAGTGTTGGAAAATTATTCGGGCGCAATCGCATGAATTTCCATGCGTGTTTTTCCATGCTTCCAAGACCGTGGACTTTTTGCAGAAATGAAAATTCTTTCTGTAGTTTTCCGGCGTATTCATCTTCTTCCACTGTGAGTAATCCGCTGGCGCCGAAAAGGAGAGCTTCCATTCTGAAAATAGCATCGCGGTATTTTAAAAGCAAACGGTGAGGAATAATATTCCCGAGTTGGCGCATGGGATCGGCATTCACTTTCATTCCGAAACTATGAAGAACAAGACGGTAAAAAAATTCTTCCCAATCGCCGTTAAGCTGTGCAAGCAGAAATTTCATTTCATCCGTTTTTCGCGCAAGGCGATCAATAAGCGCACGTGACAACATCGTTTCTCTTGCGATCCGGAGTGCGGTATCTTTTCCGGCACGACCACAGGCGATCTTCTCTTTTGAATTCCGCATGGAAAAATAGGAAGCCACCAGTTGATCGGGAATTCTTCCATTGAGCACCAGCGTTGGCATTTCATCCCCATTGCATTTCTTCACTTCCGCATCGTGCTCATACACCACGTGCAGGATCACGTTATCGTATGCAGGATCGTGCGTGTGCGCATGACGGTTCCAGTCGGAAGAACGAATGTGGATCTCCACGTTGCCTGCCCACAACTGTTCGTTTATCTTTAACTGCGCATTAAAAAAATCGGGCCCCGAATAAAAATTGTGCGCCCCGGGATGGATAACTGAGAGTAGTCCTCCGCTGGAAGTGCAAAGATCCTCATGCAGGAATTGTTTTGTTTCCCAGATGTAATGGAGAAATTCTTCTGTCATAATGCTGAGCAATAAAAAAATTAATGCCAATGCACAGTCGTGCAAAATGCGGTTAAGATGTGAAGTGAATAATAAGGACGGGAATGGAAAGCTCAGGGTAGTGCGTGCGATTTCCCTTATTATGGCAGGATAAACAGCCGGTTAAGGCGAGCCCTAAATATAAGGCGTGTTCCCTGTTTTCTGCTATCCTTTCCAAAAATTCAACCCGATTTTATTTCGCATTACAGGCAACTTTGATATATTTACCCTTATGAGCACAACAGCAACCGCCACCGAAACCAGGAATTTTTTCATCCTGTACAAACCCAAAGACATTGTAAGCGGAGATTTTTACTTCGCACTCGCGCACAAACATCCCGGCCGTGACAGCGAGATCTTCTACATGGCCACTGCCGACTGCACCGGCCACGGTGTACCGGGGGCGCTCATGAGCATGATGGGAATTTCTCATCTCAACGAGTCGATCGTTGAGAAAAATCTCATGCATCCGAACGAGATCCTCGATAGTGTTCGCACCGGGATCATCAATTCACTCAATCCTGAAGGTTCGGAAGAGGAATCGAAGGATGGAATGGATTGTATTCTCTGCGCGTACGATCTGAAAAATCTGAAACTTGAATTTGCGTGCGCGAATAATCCACTCTGGCATGTGCGCGACGGAAAACTCACCGAGTACAAACCGGATAAGATGCCCGTTGGAAAACATACCGGCGACATGGCGAATTTCACTTTGCAAAAGATCGATCTCAAAAAAGGAGATATCATTTATACGTTCACCGACGGATTTGCTGACCAGTTCGGCGGACCTAAAGGAAAAAAATTCAAATACAAACAGCTTGAAGATCTTCTTCTTTCCATGTGCAACGAGCCGATGGAATACCAGAAGAAAAAATTAGATGAAGCGTTTGAAAAATGGAGAGCCTGGCCCGGTACCGATGGAAAAGAAAGCAAACTCGAACAAGTGGATGATGTATGCGTGATAGCAGTGAGGATATAAATGAAGGGCATCTCTAATAACTTCGAACTGCTGCGTTGGGCTACATCCTCAAAATCCTCATTTACGAATAGTAAATCCCGCCTTGCATTTCTGTGTTTTTAGAGATGCCCTGAATTCTAATTATCCGGAATAAATTTTTTCCCTATTAACAATTAATTTCCTCAACCTCACTTTTAGTTGCCATATCAATTAGTTTTTTTTGATGAAAATTTATAGATCAAACCAATCTCAAAATTTAGACAAGAATTAATGAAGGGATTTGCAACATCATATTGTGCAGTCCAGTAATTACCCGTGACGGGAGGAGGATTATAAGTACTACCGATCACCTGAGCAGTAAGATTTTTCACGTCCCTAAAACCTTTATAATAGACAAAATCGAAAGGAATGGAAAATCGATCGTTCATATTCCATTCCAATCCGATGCCTAAAATAATTTCAGGGTCGAATAACCTGAAAGCATTTTTATTGAGTGTGTTTGTAAAATGCGAACTGCCTCCGGGAAAAATGGAAGATGAATACGTGTAATTATAGTCAAACTTTTTACCTCGGGTTATTCCATTTTCATTAGTGGAATAAGTATCGGCAATTGTGTCCGATCCATTCCAGGTGTAAATCACTCCGTTTTCACTCTTCATATTATTTATCTTGTAGTTGATAAGAAATCCAAAATTCATTCCACCCAATATTGAAATACAAATTTTTTTTTCGGAGCGAAATTTATAAGTGAATATAACAGGCAGGTATAAATAATTAAGGTTGATTTCTTTTTTCTGGACAGTTGTTTTGTCATAATAATCCCCACTGACTGAATCTGTCCAACGACCAGATTGAATATAGTTTTTGTAAAGTTGTCGTTGATTTGAATAATAAATTCCCAATCCGGATGAAATATTTTTTAGAAATGTGTATTGGATTTTTAAACCGCCGCCAAACTTTATTGTAAGTGAATCCTTCATTTTATCAAACACATAATAATTGCTGTAATATCCTGTCTGCTTTATTGCAAATTGGTTTCCTGAAATGTGCGAAATACCCATATCGCCCAATGCTTGAATTGAAAATCCATTCTGCCCACTTATGAAATTAGCAGGAATAATAAATAAAATGAATAAGAATTTTTTAAGCATTTTTGGAACTATTCCTTGAGAAATTTTTTTGTGTAAACCTTTTCATCATCGATTACCCTTATCAAATATTGACCAGGAGTAAATGTAGAAACATCAATAGCATTGTTTTGAGAAAATATATTTTTCGACTCATAAACAATTTTTCCCTCGGCATTAAAAATTTGAACCAATGGATTTGAAGTTTCGCTTACAGGAAAATTCAAATTGATTGACATTGACGAAGGGTTTGGATAAAGTTTAAATTCATCCGTCGGAGCATACGACGGCAGGTATTCATTCCCATTAGAAGAAGAATAATCCGGATTAATTATACGTTGATAGGAGCACTCATCAAAAAAATAATCCTGTAACGGAACACAAGTTGTATTCAGTTCATTATTGAAAACAGTGAGCGATGCATAATTTTCTACCGTTGTATTCGTTAATAGTACTCCTTGTGGCCCTCCAAAAATTATAAGGTATCCAGATTCAGTATATTGAGGAGAATTAACTGAAAGTGAATTTGCAATCACAGGAAAATATGGAGAAAAAATCGTTACTGGATCAGAAATATCTCCTGTTTCTTCCTGAATGGCCGGATCAAAGTAAGGATAGTGATCTGAAATAAATGGATCACTCTGCTGCGGAATAAAAATTGGAGCACCTTGTGCTTTCGAATCCAAATAATACAAATTGAAAAGAAGCATATAATCCAAACCGTTGTAATTTCCTTCGAAACCCGGTTTACCAATGTTTTGTCGAGGAGAATCGTCGAAAAATCGTCTTGTTGCGCACCAACCCGGATAAGCTTTATCGGCAACATTGTGATCAAAAGGACCATCTGCAAAAGCAGAATTCAATATATCCCGTGCCTTACATAAATCTCCTATGTGCATTTGTCCGCCGTAAAATCCATCCCACAACATTCCATAAAATACATCCCATCCAAAATGATTATCAAAATATGCACATCCAAATGTTCCTCCGGCATCGTAATCGCCGTTCTCTAATATTTTATCCGGCGTAGTATTATTACCCACAGTATTTCTCCATGAATTACTCATTGCTGCCAACACCATACCCATCGGATGAACACTTGCCTGATTACTGATTGGATCGCACAGAAGAACATTAGGATCCTGAAGACCTTGCCATAATGATGGATCGGTGTGCGAATCGTTATAAGTAATCCCGGTAATGTATGTACCTGATAATGCAAGTCCATAAGACTGCGCTGCCATATCTAAATTACTTCCTCCTACTACAGCATTATCATTTGGATCATGTATTACCCAATGGTGACCGTGATTCTCTTTTATGAAGCTTACAATTTTATCAGCTTCGTCAACTGCCATAGCTTTTAAATCTGCATTATCCGTAGTTCCAGTTACATAATTATTGAATGTGAGCACGCCGTCATCAGTATATCTTTTTACCAATGCAAATCCCATTAAAAGTTGATAGATCACATCCTGGCTTACCGCTACTTTGCTTGGATCAGGATCGTTAAGAAAATGAGAGTAGTCAGATTCCGTAACTGAAACCGGTCCCGGTCTTCCTGACCCAATTTCAAAAGCGGGGTCTGTAGAAACCCTGTTCTGATTCAATTCATTTGAATGCTGTGTGACAAAATTTGCTGGCACATCATCACGAATCAAAAATCCATCAACTACATTTGATTGATTCCATGCAATGTAACTCTCGGCCACAAAATCAATTCGCACACTTGCCTTCAGCGCATAGTAGAGTTCCGTAAGTGTTCTATCCGTATTTTGCCCATTATCTTTAAGCAAACGATATTCCGTTGCAAGCACGCCGAGATAATAACCAAGGTAAACGGGCGTTTCTCCCCAATATAAATTCTGGGTACCACCTTTGTTTCTGATACAGGCAGGCAGACTCATTCCCGGTCCATCGCCCACTACCATAAAATCATTGACAAGGCGATAACGATAGTGCCAGTATTTATCGAGATTGGTTTGGTCGTTCTGAGCATTTACGAAAATGCTGAGTGATATAAATAAAAAGAACAAACTGATTTTTTTCATGGCTATTGATTTATCATTTTTTAAAAAAACTATATCCAATACTTATACCAAACAAGGAACCTAAATAAGGATAAGATCCAGTAGAATATGTTCCATTTAAATTTCCGATCGTCGGTGTAACTCCTATTCTTGCCATTATCCCCTTTTCATAATTTTGATAACGTAATCCAAACACTGATGTAAATGCTTCATAAACATGTGCATGATCAGAATTAAAAAGGACGAAATCGACTCCTATTCCGATTTCAAAATAAAAGTTCTTTTTACCAATCAAAAGATTCATCATAATGGGTATGATATGTTCACTTCTGTCATAAGGAATAGGAAAGTAATAATTTTTTGTAGGAATAGCGTATCCAATGCGAACAGTTGATTTAACAAGTTTATTCCCCATCAAAATTCTATCGTAGCTTATCGAAAATCTCTGCTTAAAACGAACCCCATCCTCCACTGCATTTCCACCATATTCAACAAAAAAAGAATTTTTTCTGATTCTCACCGTTGTGCTATCGTGCTGTGCGTAAACAGAAAAATTTACGGCCATCAAAAAAAACAAAGAAAAAAATAATTGCCGCATAGAAATAATTTTAATATTATTCTCCACCAGGAAGTTTCATGAAATTACCGCTGAGGTTTTTTAAGAAAAAATGAACGCCCGGGTTTTTTCTTCAACTCATCAATTTCCTTTTGCATTGCAGCATTCTGTTGTTGCAGTTGAATCATATAGAGCGTGAGTTCCTCAATCTTTGCAAGAAGGACAGCATCTGTTTCGCCTACATCAATTCCGTTTTGTTTTACATCTTCTGCACTTTGCACATTTGGCAAATGGTGATTTGCCTGAATATAATTTGCAACGGTATCAAGCGGAGCTAAGACATAAGTGGAATCGAAAACATAATCGGACCAAAGCGGTTCTACTTTTAAAACTTTCGCGCGAATACCGCCATTCACAGCAAGTAAATATTTTCCGCCATTGCAAGTGGGACAAGTAAAAAACGAAGTGCTACTGGTAACACCGATGCCTACACTTCCTCCTGTAACATTATTCTGGTCAAAATAAATATTGTCGCCTGTTTGCGACCACTGAAAAACAGGTTGCCCGTTCTGCAAAATCTGCGTTGCATTTAAAGTTCCGTTTACGTCAAGATCGTACTGCGGATTTGAAGTTCCTATTCCCACTTTTCCTGTTGTGTTCACTCCGCTTGAAGCGGTAACAAATAATGTCGGCGTGTTGCTATTAAATCCAACTGCCAAAGAATTAGGAACGTTATTTATGAAATAAGTTCCATTGGTAACTCCCGATCCGATCGTCACTGAATTCTCAGCAGGGGCGCCACTCACAACCCGATATCCGATCGCTGTTGAATGAAGGCCAAATGGTAATGTTCCAACCCCAAGGCCTAATCCTTTATATCCGGTTGCTGTTGATCCGTAAATTGTATTGGTTTGCGGAAGAAAATTTACAGTGCTGTCTCCGAAACGAATAATACTGTCGCCGGGCAATGGAACAATCCTGTAAGAATAAATTTTTCCGCTCGCACGAAAATCTCCATTCACATCTAATTTGTAAACCGGGTTTAAATTTCCAATTCCCACTTTGCCGCTGTTGCCCGAATTTAAAATTGTATTTCCCTGCGTGTATGCAGATGCGCTTTGAATCAAAAGATCATTTGAATTCGTGTAAAGCTCATTCTGCGCTCCGGCAGAAATAACGAGATTGTTGTTAATGGAAATTTGGCTCAGGCTCCTGATCGTGTCGGCCTGCACTTTGGTGGTGAGTACGAGTCCCGATGCAAAAATATTTCCAGAGAAATGCGCGTCGCCATTTACATCAAGCAAATATCCTGAAGAAGGAGATGAAGTTCCTATTCCCACTGT